>NZ_JBHVEG010000181.1:0-12875 GCF_042802395.1 Promicromonospora sp. NPDC057488 | reverse complement strand
CCTGGCGGGTCCTCGCGGGTCGAGCTTGTCGAGACCCAGGTCTCGACAAGCTCGACCAGCGGCGGTGTCAGCGCAGGCCGAACGCTCTCGTCAGCGTCTGCGCCACCCGGTTGCCCTCACCGTCCTCGACGACCGTCCGCAGGGTCGCGAACTGCGCGCCCCGCGGCGCCGACAGCCGGGCCGACCAGGCGTCATGGTCCCGGCTCAGGTCGAGCCGCTTCCAGGTCGCCCCGTCGTCGTACGACACCTCGACCGTGGGCCGTCCGACCCGGGCCTCGATCCCGGGCAGGTGCGACGGCGTCACCGCGAGCCGGGTGGTGCGCGACGCCCGTCCCGCGAGGTCGGTGTCCACGTCGTAGTCGAGCTGGATCAGCGGCAGCGGCTCGACGGCGTCCGGCCCGCTCGCCTCCGACGTGAAGTCCCACTCGGTGTGCGTGTGCGTCGAGTACGGCCCCGCCCAGTCGGCGCGGTCGTTGTCGGCCACCACGCGGTACGGCAGACGCTCGGCGGGCAGCCCGCCGTTGACGGGCAGGAACTCGGCGTTGCCCCACAGCAGCTCCGTGTCGCCCTGGTAGAGCGTCGCCCGGTTGCGGACGTCGAAGTTGCCGCCGCCGGTGCTGCCGATGTGCCCGCTGCCGGAGTCGCCCCAGCCCGGGACCGGCACGTACATCTGGTCCAGGTAGCGGATCGGCTGGGCGCCGAGCCCCATGCGGGGGCGCAGGACCGGACCGAACCACGTCACGTCGCTGGTCGTGCGCGCCTTGTACTCCAGCACGTCGACGTTCGACTGCCCCATCTCGCCCGGCAGGTACGCGCTCTGCGTCCACGGCACTCCGGCCGCGACCCAGTCGGTCCGCTCGCCCTGCGCGGTCGCGACGAGCTGGTTGCCCGCCGTCCACCCGTGCCAGACGTCGAACCGCGCCTCCAGCGCCGGACCCTGCCGGTGGTGGCGGAACGACATGTCCACCCGGGCCAGGTCACGCTTCGTCGAGGTCCACGTGGGCCGGGCCGGCACCGCGCCGGTCCAGTGGTGCACCACGTCGTAGGTGTACTCCGTCGTGGGCTCCGCCGAGACCGTGACCTCCGGCCGGCGGGCGTCCAGCGACCGCAGCAGCTCAGCGCCCTGGCCGGACGTGAGCGTCGCGACCGTCAGCGGCGCGGGCTCGCCCGGGATCCACGGCGACTCGTCCCAGGGCGCCAGCCGCCCGGTGCCGTCGTGCACCACGAGCAGCAGGCGCGCCCCGGCGTCGGCCGCCGCCTGGGCGAGCCCTGCGATCTCGTCCGTGCCGGACGCGTGCGCCACGACGGCGGTGTCCCGCAGGCCGTGCCCGTGCCGCGCCAGGTCCGCCGGACCCTCGACCTCGACCACCCGGAGCGTGCGCTTCCCGGCCGGCAGCGGTGTCGCGCCCCGCTTGACCCGCAGGTCGCCCAGGCCGTCGAACCCGCCGCGGCCCTTCTCCACCGTGAGCGCCGGCTGCTCCAGCCGGAACTGCGCCCCGAACTCGAACAGGCCCGCGGTGACCTTCTTCCCCGTGGGCAGCGCCCACAGGCTGTCGTGCTCGCCCGCCGGGAACATGGAGCTCGCCGTGTAGCCACCGTTCGGGAACTGCCGGATCACGTCCAGGCGCATCGAGCCCGGGTCCGTGTCCTCCGGCACCTCGGCCCGCACCTGGACCGCCTTGCGGGCGTCCAGCACGACCGACCGGTCCTGGCTCAGGTCCACGTCCACGAAGCTCAGCAGCGCCGTGCCGAGCGAGCCCGCCCCGTTCGCGCCCTCGACGTCGACCGACAGCCAGCCGCTGTAGCTGCCCACCGGCATCCGCAGCACGGCGGTGCCGTTCTCGTCGAGGTCCGCCCCGGCGAAGATCTGGTCCGACGTCACCAGCAGCTTGCCCGTCGCGGGACGGCCGTCGTCACCCGTGACGGTGACGGTGAGCCGCTGGCGCTGCCCCTCGCGGGTCGCGCCCGTCAGCGTCCGGGCCTGCACGGCCCCGGCGTCGTCGGTCGCCACGACCGTGGCGCTCAGGTCGGCCTCCGCCGGAAGGAGCGAGAGGTCGGCCACGAGATCCACGGACGCCGTGCCCTGCGCGGGCACGGTCACCGTGTCGGAGGACAGGGTGAGGAAGCCCGCCGGGACCGCGCCGTCGACCGCGAGGTGCAGGTCGACCGGGGCGTCACCCAGGTTCGTGTACGTGATCGGCTTCGACGTCGGCTCGTCCGTGCCGTCGCCGTACGAGTGGAAGCCGAACCCGGCGCTCGCGGTGCCGAACACGGTCGCGGCCACGGCGGCGGGCGCGTCGAGCCGGCCGCTGCCGGCCTGGTAAGGGGTGTAGGCGGGGGTCGGCGCGGCGGTGCTGACGATCGCCTCCTTGATCTGCTCCGCCGTCCAGTCCGGGTGGGCCGCCGCGACGAGCGCCGCGGTGCCCGCGACGTGCGGGGTCGCCATCGAGGTGCCGCTCATCGTCGTGTACATCCCGGAGCCGCGCACGAGCTGCGAGCGGGCCGCGAGGACGTCGACGCCGGGCGCGGTGATCTCGGGCTTGACGCCGCCGTCGATCGCGGGGCCGGTGCTGGAGAAGTCCGCCAGGGTGTCGGTCGCGTCGACCGCGCCCACGGCGAGGGCCGAGTCCGCCAGGGCGGGCGAGCTGATGGTGCGCGGGCCGCCGTTGCCGGCGGCGGTCACGAACAGCGCGCCCGTCTCGGCGGTGAGCTCGTCCACGGCGGTCGCCATCGGGTCGTCCGCGCCGGCGGGCTCGCCGCCCAGGCTCATGCTGACGATGCGGGCGTCCTGGTCGCGCGCGGCCCACTCCATGCCGGCGATGATCCAGGACTCCATGCCGCGGCCGTTGCTGTCGAGCACCCGGCCGACGTGCAGCCGGGCGCCCGGGGCGACGCCCCGCTCCAGCCCGTCCGAGGCCGCGCCGGTGCCGGCGATCGTCGAGGCGACGTGCGTGCCGTGCCCCTGGTAGTCCTCGACGTAGTCCTCGGTCTCGACGAAGTTGGCCGCCGCCGCGACCTGGTCCGCCAGGTCGGGGTGGGTCGTGTCGATGCCCGTGTCGAGCACCGCGACGTCCACGCCCTCGCCGGTGTTGCCGGCGGCCCAGACGTCGGGCGCGCCGATCTGGGCGGTCGACTCGGCGAGGTCGGCGGTGACCGGGCCGTCGAGCCAGATCTTCTCGATGCCGCCGGCGAATGCCTGCGCGCCGCCGGCACGGCGGGACCCGGGGGCGTCGTCGGTCAGGTCGGCCCAGAAGGCGGCCGCCTCGGCGCGGTCCTGCGTCACGGCGGCGCCGTCCACGCTGGGCAGCGCGCGAACGACGTCGGACCCGTCCAGGGGCTCGGTGCCCCGCGACCGGGCCGCGGCGTCCGTGTACCGGACGATCAGCGGCAGCGTGTCGGTGCTCGCGTCGTCGTAGCCGTTCGCGAGGAGCTGCGTGACGTCGAACAGGCGGTCGTCGAGGGTGCCGGCCGTGACGTAGGGCAGCGCCGCGTCGGGGTAGACGAAGGTGCTGCCGTCGCGCTCGGTGCGGTGGAAGGACGACGTCGTCCCGCCGGGGCCGGTGACGTTGGTGACGCTCGTGCCGTCCGCCGCGGTGGTGATGGTGACCGTGTCACCGGTGATCAGGGTGACGCTGCGCGATCCCGCCGCCGATGGCGGGAGCGCGGTGGCGGAACCGCCCGGCGGGACCGCCGGGCCGGCGGGGCTCGCGGCAGACGCCGACGCGGCCCCGACCGCGAGGGCCGCGGCCACGCCGGTGGCGAGCAGCGCCCTGGCGCGGGTGGAGATGGTGAACACAGTTGTCCCTTTCGACAGTGGTGTGCCCATTTCCTAACCCTCGGACGCGGTGCGCTGGGTTTCGCCCGTGTAACGGCACTGCCATTTCCTGGCCAACTCCGGACAGTTGGCAGGCAACGGCCACGCCCCGCGCCCGTTCTCGGGCGCGGGGCGTGTTGCTGACTGTCGGTCAGGCCGCCTTGCCCGACCCCTCCGCCAGGCGACGGACGCGGTCGAGGTCCGCGCCGGCGTCGGACAGGATGCCGCGGGCCGGGGACTCGGCCCGGGTCAGGCCGAGCAGGAGGTGCCCGCCGTGGATCTCCTTGGAGCCCAGGCGGATCGCCTCGCGCAGCGCGAGCTCCAGCGACTTCTTGGCGTCCGGGGTGAACGGGATGTGCTTGCGGCGCCCGCGCAGAGTCCGGCCGGCGCGGGCCAGGGCGCCCTCCCCGAACGTGGCCTCGGTGCGCCGCGTCACCTCGTCCAGGTCGATGCCGACGGCGGCCAGCGCGGCCGGGTCGAGCGCGTCGCCCGCGGCGATCCGGGCGCGGGCTCCCTCGACCAGGGCGGCGGTGTCCACCCCGCCGTCGGCCAGGGCGGTCCGGGCCGGGCCCCCGCTCTCGGCGAGGGCGACGAGCAGGTGGCGGCTGTCGATCTGGTCGCTGTGCGCGTCGCGGGCGACCTGCTGGGCGTCGACGACGGCGGAGCGGGCGTCCTTCGTGAACCTCTCGAACATCAGATCCTCCTGTTGTGCTTCTTGTGCACGGCCTGCCGGCTGACGCCGAGCGCGTCGGCGATCTCCTGCCACGACCAGCCGAGGCGACGCGCCCGCTCGACCTGGAGGGTCTCCAGGCGGTCGGCCAGCTCGCGCATGGCCTTCACGGCGCGCAGTCCCTCGGCGGGGTCGTCCCCGGCTGCGGATGCGGCGAGTGCTTGCTGGGTCATGCGTCAACTATGGTTGACAGATTCCCTCGTTGTCAACCCCGGTTGACAAAACTCGGCGATGGAGACGTGTGCCACACGCCTGTCCCGAAGAGGCCCGGAAAACCGCCGCTCTCGTTCGGAAGCACAAGCGATCCAGGGCTACTCTGTACGGGGATGTCTTGACGTCGAGACATCGCCTCAGCCGGGCTCCGGGCGACTACGACGTCCGAGGGCCGCATCCCGATGGAAGGACGCAGCAGGGTGGACCTGTTCGAATACCAGGCGCGCGACATCTTCGAGAAGCACGGCGTGCCCGTGCTGGGTGGGGTTGTCGCGACGACCCCCGAAGAGGCTCGCGAAGGCGCCGAGAAGCTGGGCGGCGGAACTGTCGTCGTGAAGGCCCAGGTCAAGACCGGTGGCCGTGGCAAGGCGGGCGGCGTCAAGCTGGCCCACTCGCCGGCAGAGGCCGCCGAGAAGGCCGGCGAGATCCTCGGCATGGACATCAAGGGTCACACCGTGCACCGCGTGATGATCGCCCAGGGTGCCAAGATCGCCGAGGAGTTCTACTTCTCCGTGCTGCTGGACCGGTCCAACCGCAACTACCTCGCCATGTGCTCCGTCGAGGGCGGCATGGAGATCGAGCAGCTCGCCGTCGAGCGGCCCGAGGCGCTCGCGCGCATCGCCGTCGACCCGGCCGTCGGCATCGACGAGGCCAAGGCCGCCGAGATCGTGGACGCCGCCGGCTTCGCCGAGGACATCAAGGGCAAGGTCGCCGAGGTCATCCAGGGCCTGTGGACCGTGTTCAAGGCCGAGGACGCCACGCTGGTCGAGGTGAACCCGCTGGTCAAGACGGAGGACGGCGAGATCGTCGCCCTCGACGGCAAGGTCACCCTCGACGAGAACGCCGGCTTCCGCCACGCGGACCACGCCGAGCTCGAGGACTCCGCCGCGGCCGACCCGCTGGAGGCGAAGGCCAAGGCGAACGACCTCAACTACGTGAAGCTCGACGGTGAGGTCGGCATCATCGGCAACGGCGCGGGGCTGGTCATGTCCACCCTCGACGTCGTCGCCTACGCCGGCGAGAAGCACGGCGGCGTCAAGCCCGCCAACTTCCTCGACATCGGTGGCGGCGCCAACGCCAAGGTCATGGCGAACGGCCTCGACGTGATCCTGAACGACGCGCAGGTCAAGGCGGTGTTCGTGAACGTCTTCGGCGGCATCACCGCCTGCGACGAGGTCGCCAACGGCATCGTGGGCGCGCTGGACATCCTCGGCGACGAGGCGTCCAAGCCGCTGGTCGTCCGCCTCGACGGCAACAACGTCGAGCTCGGCCGCCAGATCCTGAACGAGCGCAACCACCCGCTCGTCACCCTCGCCGACACCATGGACGGCGGCGCCGACCTTGCCGCCGCCAAGGCTGCCGCCGCCTGATCGCCCGCTGAAGACTTCGAAAGCAGAGACAAGAAGACAATGTCGATCTACCTGAACCAGGACTCGAAGATCATCGTCCAGGGCATCACGGGCGGCATGGGTGCCAAGCACACCGCCCTGATGCTGGACTCCGGCGCGCAGATCGTCGGCGGCGTGAACGCCCGCAAGGCCGGCACCACGGTGACCCACAAGGACGCCGACGGCGCCGACGTGACCCTCCCGGTCTTCGGCACCGTCAAGGAGGCCATGGCCGAGACCGGCGCGGACGTCTCCGTCGTCTTCGTGCCGCCGGCCTTCACCAAGGACGCCGCCATCGAGGCCATCGACGCGGGCATCGGCCTGCTCGTGGTCATCACCGAGGGCGTGCCGGTGCAGGACACCGCCGAGGTGTGGTCGTACCTGCAGGGCAAGGAGACCCGGATGATCGGGCCGAACTGCCCCGGCATCATCACCCCGGGCGAGTCGCTCGCCGGCATCACGCCGCACACCATCACGGGCAAGGGCCCGATCGGTCTCGTGTCGAAGTCGGGCACGCTGACCTACCAGATGATGTACGAGCTGAAGGACTTCGGCTTCTCGACCGCCATCGGCATCGGCGGCGACCCGATCGTCGGCACCACGCACATCGACGCGCTCGAGGCCTTCGAGAACGACCCGGAGACCAAGGCGATCGTGATGATCGGCGAGATCGGCGGCGACGCCGAGGAGCGTGCCGCCGAGTACATCAAGGCGCACGTCACCAAGCCGGTCGTCGGCTATGTCGCGGGCTTCACCGCCCCCGAGGGCAAGACGATGGGCCACGCCGGCGCGATCGTGTCCGGCTCGGCCGGCACCGCCGCCGCCAAGAAGGAGGCCCTCGAGGCCGTCGGCGTGAAGGTCGGCAAGACGCCGTCCGAGGCCGCCGACCTCATGCGGGAGATCCTGCAGGGGCTCTGACCCTGACCGACGACGGCGGTTCCCTCGCAGGGGGAGCCGCCGTCGTCGTCATGTTCGGAGACGTGACGCCTGCTTGCCACCGGTCGGCGTGGGTTCGTGGACAACGGTGGGTTCGTGGACAACGGTGTGACCGTGAACAACGGTGTCGTCGTGAACGACAAGGAGCCGAGGCTTCGAGTCCATCCGTACTGGGGAACCCTCGTAGCTGCCGGAGCCGTGACAGTCCTCGGGATGGTGCTTCTCGTGGAGCTGGGGTACAGCGCTGACGCAAGTGCTGAAAGCCTGCCCGAATGGCGATACCTCGTCCCCTGGGCAGTTTTCGGCACCGGGATGATCGGACTGATTGCTCTGGGGGCAGCCGGGCCCGTTCTTCTGAAGCGGCCAAGGGCCTCATTCCTGGTCCTGAGTTGCGCCGTCGTGCTCGGGGGCTTGGCCGCGGCAGCGCTCAGGTGGTGGACCTGACGCCTGCGGTTCCCCCTTCGCAAAACGGGCGTTCCTACACCAGTTCCCCCGGCGAACTCCATACCCGGCCGTAATATCTCCCGAAGTTCACCCGGGCCACGCCGAGACAGGTCCCCGGGATGGCCCCCGGGCGCGGGTGAAGATTGCCGGGTGAGCGCACCACCCCGCCCGAGCACGGCTTCCCGCACCGCAGGTGCCCGCACGACCCGCCCGGCCGGCAACCGGCCGACGGCTCGCCGCGGCCGCCTGGTCGAGGAGCCGCCCACACCGGAGCCGGAGTCGTACGCGCTCGCCCACATCGTGTCCGGCGTGCTCGCGGCCGCCCAGGCCCTCGTCCTGTCCCTCGCCGTCGTGGTGCTCCCGGCGGTGGTCGCCTATCTCGTGGGCAACGCGGCCCTCACCTCCGCGCCGGAGACCCCGGACGACGGCGTCCAGGTGCGCTCCGCGATCGACGTCGCCACGGGCCTCTGGTTGCTGGGGCACGGCGTCCCGCTCACCGCCGACGCCGTGACCGTCACCCTCGCGCCGCTCGGCATCGCGGCGCTCGCCCTGTTCGCGACGTACGCCTCGGCCAAGCGGTTCGCGGCGACGTCGGTCCGCGCCTGGGCCGCGGGCACCGTGACCTACGCCGTGGCCACCACCGGGGTTGCCCTGCTCGCGGGCAGCGCCCCGGGCTGGTCGCTGGCTCTGGCGCCGCCCGCCGGCCTGGTCATGGGCGGACTCGGCATGGCGCTGGGCATCCTGGCTCGGCCGGACGCGCCGGCCCCCGCCGAGCTCGGCGAGCGCGCCGAGGGGCTGGCCCAGCGGCTCACGGGCTTCGACCTGGTCCCCGCGACCCTCCGCCTCGGGCTGCGCGGCGGCGCGGTGGTCGTCGCGCTGCTGACCGGCGGCGCGGCGCTCCTCGTGGTGGCGTGGGCGCTGGCGGGCCGCGCCACGTCGTCGGACATCGTGACCGCGCTGGAACCGGGCTGGACCGGCGGCATCGTGTTCGCCGTGGCTCAGCTCGCGCTGCTGCCCAACCTGCTGCTGTGGGCGCTCACCTGGATCGCGGGGCCGGGCTTCGCCGTCGGCGAGGGCACCAGCTTCACGCCGTTCGGCACGGTCTCGGGGCCGCTGCCCGCGGTGCCGCTGCTCGGGGCGCTGCCCGGGGAGGACTGGGCCAACCCGGTCAGCGCCTGGGCGCCCCTGCTCGTGATCGCGTGCGGCGTCGCGGCGGGCGTGTTCGTGTGGCGCCGGCTGGAGCCGTCGCTGGTCCGCTGGTCCGACGTCGGCTGGGTGCTGGGCGGGATCGTGCTCGTCCCCGCGCTGTTCGTGCTGCTGGGCCAGTTGGCCGCCGCCGGCGCCGTCGGCCCGGGGCGCCTGTCCCAGATCGGGGCCGACCCGCTCGTGAGCGCCGGGCTCGTGGCAGCCGAGGTGGCCGGGGGAGCGGCGGCGGTGCTGCTCGGTGCCAAGCTCGACGTGGTCGCGCGCCGCGGCGAGATCGGGGACGACCTGGTGGCGTGGCTGAGGCGTCCGGCGCCGGTGGGCGGGGAGCAGGACCGGGACGAGGAACCGGGCGGGGAGGCGCACGACCTCGCGTCGGAGCTCGGGTTCGACGGCTCGCCGGGCCAGGACGACGGCGCGCCCAGGGGTGCGACGCCGGACGGCGACCCGGACCCACAGGACGGGGCCGACGAGGACCCGGCCCCGTCCCGCGACTGGGCGAGGACCGCTGCGTACGCCGTCTCGGACCCGGAACCGGATGTCGCCTCGGCGACCGGTCCGGCTGACGGCGACGAAACGCCCGAGGAGCACCAGGGAACGTAGGCTGGGGCCCGTGCAGACGCCCTCCGGTCACCCCGTCGAGTCCACATCCGCCAAGCGCCTGGTGGTGCTCGCCTCGGGCGGCGGATCCAACCTCGCCGCGCTCCTCGCGGCGCACGACGACGCCGCCTACGGCGCGCGCGTGGTCGGCCTCGTCACGGACCGGCCGGCGGCGGGAGCGCTCGACCTGGCGCGGGACGCGGGGGTCGCCTCCGCCGTCGTCGCGCTCAAGGACTTCGAGGACCGCGCCGCCTGGAACGAGGGCGTGCTCGAGGCGATCTCGGTGTTCCGGCCCGACTACGTGATCCTGGCGGGCTTCATGCGGATCCTGGCGCCCGGCGTCGTCCGCAAGTTCGAGGGCCGGATGATCAACACGCACCCGGCCCTGCTGCCCAGCTTCCCGGGCGCGCACCCCGTGCGCGACACGCTCGCCCACGGCGTCAAGATCACCGGCTGCACCGTGCACCTGGTGGACGACGGCGTCGACACCGGCCCGATCGTCGCCCAGACCGCCGTCCCGGTGCAGGACGGCGACGACGAGCCCACCCTGACCGAGCGGATCAAGGTTGCCGAGCGCGCGCTCCTGGTCGAGACGGTCGGCCGGCTGGCCCGGGAAGGCCTGCACGTCGCGGGCCGCAAGGCGTCGATCGGCCGCTGACCTGGTTGGGCTGGCTGTCCCGGCCCTTCTCCTTCGAGGCCTAAGTTTCTTCGCTTTGAGTCGCCTCAAAGCGAAGAAACTTAGGCCTCAAAAGTGCGCGGCAGCGGCCGGTTGTCCACAGGTTGACGTCAGAACATCAGCGATGGTGTGGTTTGCATGCTGATATTGGCTTATGCGACTGCTGAAGCCCCTGCCCGTGCAGGTGGACGTCATTGCCTCCCGGCAGGAGGGGCTGATCTCCGCCGCGCAGCTCGACGGCGTCGGCGTCGACGCCCGGTGGCGGTACCGGCTCGTCCGGCAGGGCCGGCTGATCCGGGTCACCCAGGGCGTGTTCGACACCGACGTCGTGCCACCCGACCAGCGGTCACGTGCTGACCTGCTGGACCACCTCCGACGTCGTCCGGCGTGGCTCGGCCTCCTCGCGGCCGGGCCGGGATCGACCGCCGTCGGCCTGTGCGCGCTCGCGCTGTACAAGGTCAAGGGGCTGCCGCGCACCATCCGGTCGGAGGTGGTCGCGCCCGACGGGCGGTGGCGTCCGGCCCGGGACGGGATCACGTTTCGCAAGATCGGGGAAATGGTGACCGGGCGGTTCGGCGGCGACTTCCGGATCGCGAGCGTCACGGACGCGCTCGCCCTCGGCGTCGGGCAGATGCGCCGGGACGACGCCGTGGCCGTGCTGGACGACCTGCTGCACTCGCGGTCCGCCACGGCCGACGACCTGGTCCGGGCCCACGACCTGGCGCGCGGGCACCGGGACGTCGCGGCGACCCATCCCTGGTGGCGGCTGGCCGACGGCCGCTCGGAGTCGCCTCTCGAGACCTCCGCCCGGCTGGCCTGCGTCGACGCGGAGATCCCGCCGGACACCCTGCAGCTCGTGGTCCGGGATCCCGGCGGCGCGCACCTCGGCCGGGTCGATCTCGCCTGGTTGCTGTCGGACGGCACGTGGCTGCTCGTCGAGATCGACGGCGTCGAGGTGCACGCTGCGCCGGCGGCCGTGTTCCGCGACCGCACGCGGCAGAACGCGCTGGCCTCGGCGGGCGGCTCGCGCCTGCTGCGCTTCACCGCCAAGGACCTCCGCGGCCGGCTGGTCGAGACCCTGGAGCCGTTGCTCCGCGAGGCGGGCTGGGCGCCAGGCCGCTACGACGACGTCGGCCAGCCGGCGATCCTCGGTACTCCGGCTGGTCCGGTGGCTCCGGTGGCTCCGGTGGCTCCGGTGGCTCCGGTGGCTCCGGTGGCTCCGGCTAGTCCGGCTGGTTCGGCTGGTTCGGCCGCTCCGGCTGCTCCGGCTGCTCCCGCGGTTCCGGCGGCTCCGCCCGCTTCGGCCGATGCGTCCGGTTTGGCCCCTCGGGCGGTTCTGTCGGTCACCTTCGAGGCCTAAGTTTCTTCGCTCTGCGGCGACGCAAAGCGAAGAAACTTAGGCCTCGAAGGGGAGCGGTCGACGGCGTCCGGAGGCGCAACGTCATCAGCCGGACATTTCACCCGGTACGTTGTGCCGCGTGACTGGGGAGACGACGACGGAGGCGGGTTCGGCTGACCTCGAGGGTCCGGCAACCGTGAACCCGGGCTTGGCAAACCCGGCCGCCCCGACCCCGACCCCGGCCGCCCCCGACCTCCCGCTCCGGCAGAACGCCGCCTACCTCCTGCTCACCACCGGCCGGTTCGCGCAGGCGATCGGCGCCGGCGTCGGCACGTTCGCGATCCCGCTGCTCGCGTTCGAGGTCACGGGCTCGGTCGGGCAGGCGGGCCTGATCAGCGGCATCGGCCAGGCCGGCGCGCTGCTGGCCACGCTGCCCGCCGGTGTCGTCGCGGACCGGGTCAACCGGCGCGCGCTCCTCGTGGTCGCCGCGGCGACAGGCGCCGCCCTGTGGGCCACGGTCGTCGCCGCCGGGCTGGCGGGGACCCTCGGCGCCTGGCACCTGGCGGCGGTGCTCTTCGGTTCGTCGCTGGTCAGCGCGTTCGTGAACCCGGCGTCGGGCGGCGCGCTGCGTGCCGTCGTCCCCGCCGCGCAGATGCCGAACGCCATGGCCGTGAACCAGGGGCGGATGGCGGCGGTCGCGCTGTTCGCGGGGCCGGTCGGCGGGTTCCTGTACGGCATGGCGCACGTGCTGCCGTTCGTCGCGTCCGTGCTGGGGCACCTGATCGAGGTGGTGGCCGTCTCGTTCGTGCGCAAGCCGCTCAACGGTGAGCGGACCGGCGCGACCCATCCGCTTGCCGACCTGCGCGAGGGCCTGCGCTTCGTCGGCGCGGTGCCGCTGTTCCGCGCGGTGCTGGTGCTGATCACGCTGCTGAACCTCACGTCCATCGCCCTGGTCGTGGCGATCAACCTGGAGCTGGTGCGCACCGGCACCGACCCGCGGCTGATCGGCCTCGTGGACGCCTGCGCCGGTATCAGCATGCTGGCCGGCGCGATCGTCGCCGGGCCGATCGTGCAGCGGGTCCGCGTGGGCCGGTTCGGGGTCGCGACGATCGGCCTGCTTGCCGCGGCGCTGGTCGTCATGGCGCTGGCGCCCACGTACTGGGTGTTCGTCGCGATGCTGGCCGTCGGCGTCTTCCTCTACCCGGCGCTCAACGCGGGCTTCACCGGCTACCTCACCGTGATCATCCCCGACCGCATGATGGGTCGCGCCACCTCGCTGCTCGGGCTGACGGGCCTGCTCGCCGCGCCCGCGGCGCCCGTGCTGGGCAGCGCGCTGCTGGAGGCGTGGGGCATCGGCGGCACGCTGTGGGTGATGGTGGGCGCCATGGTCGCGGTGCTCGTGGCGCTCAGCCTCACCCGCCCCCTGATGCGGATCGGCAGGCCCGATACGTGGGCGGCCGACGCGCTGGAGTAGCGCGGCCGGCCGCCCCTCCGACGTGTCAGACCCTCAGGTCCCCCGGGGGGCCTGAGGG
>NZ_JBHVEG010000180.1:0-12983 GCF_042802395.1 Promicromonospora sp. NPDC057488 | reverse complement strand
GATCGGCACAGGCCTGTGCCGATCTCGATGCCAACTGCCGAACTCTCCGGTGCACCCCAGCCAACTGCCGACCTCAGCGGCGCACCGGCCGACTGCCGACCACCGCAGCGCGCCCCAGCCAACTGCCGACCTCAGCGCCCCTCAGCCCACCCAGCGCCCCCTCAGCGCAGCGCCCGCGACCGGTGCCGCAGCGCCCCACCCGGCCGCGCACCGGTCCGCACACCCTCCTCGATCACCGGCACCCCGCCCACGAGCACCCACGGGATCCCGTCGGCGGTGAGGCGCGGCTCGTCCGGCGTCGCGCGGTCGGCGACCGTCGCGGGGTCGAAGACGACGACGTCGGCCACGTACCCCTCCGCGAGGCGCCCCCGGTCGTGCAGGCCGAGCCGCGCGGCGGGCCGGGCCGAGAGGTGCACGATCATCTCGGCGAGCGACAGCACCCCCTCGTCGCGCACGTACCGCCCGAGGTACCGCGGGAACGTGCCCGAACCGCGCGGGTGCGGCTTGGCGCTGACCAGGATCCCGTCGCTGCCGCCCGTGTGCCGGGGGTGCCGCATGATCTCGCGGACGTTCTGCTCGTCGCCGACGTGCTGCAGGATGCTCGTGCCGAGCCGGTCGGCGAGCAGCAGGTCGAAGAACACGTCGGCCGGCGCCCGCCCCTCGTCCAGCGCGATCCGCGCCACGGTGCGGCCCACCCGGTCGCCGAGGGCGGCGTCGCGCACACCCGCGATCTCGATGCTGTCCCAGTCGACCGGCACGCCGTGGCAGCCGTCGCTGCCGACCACCTCGACCTGGTGCGCGATCCACGCGCGCTCCCCCGGGTCGCGCAGCCGGGCGAGCGTCTGCTCCGGGCCGCCCACCGCAGCGCGGCTGGGCAGCAGCGCCGACAGCGTGGTGGACCCCGGCAGGTACGGGTAGCTGTCGAGCGTGATGTCGACGCCGTCGGCGATCGCCCGGTCCACCAGCGCGAGCAGCTCCCCCGCCCGCCCCCGGTTCTCGGGGAAGTTCATGGTCGCGTGCGTCAGGTGCAGGGCGCACCGGGCGCGCTCGGCCACCTCGACCATCTCGGCGTACGCCCCGATCGCACCTGCCCCGTAGGACCGCTGGTGCGGGGCGTAGAAGCCGCCGTGCCGCGCGACCACCTCGGCCAGCGCGACCAGCTCGTCGGTGTCCGCGAACATCCCGGGCACGTAGGTGAGCCCGGACGACATGCCGAACGCACCCTCCCGCAGGCCCTGGTCCACCTGGGCGCGCATCTGGGTGATCTCCGCCGGCGTCGCCCGCCGGTCGCCCGTGCCCACGACGTTCATCCGCACGGTGCCCTGCGGCACCAGGTAGGCGACGTTGGTCGCGGTGCCGCGCCGGTCCACCTCGGCCAGGTACTCCGCGACGGACCGCCAGGAGAGGTCGACGCCGTCCGGGATGCCGTTCCAGCCCGCGATCTGCTCGCGGACCAGCGCCATGGTCTCGTCGGTGACGGGCGCGTACGAGATCCCGTCCTGCCCCACCACCTCGGTGGTCACGCCCTGCGTGACCTTGGCGAGGTGGGCGCCGTCCGCCAGGACGGCCAGGTCGGAGTGGGCGTGCATGTCGACGAAGCCCGGCGCGACGGCCAGCCCGTCCGCCTCGACGACCCGCGCCCCCGGCGCGTCGATCCGCCCGCCGACGCCGGCGATGCGCCCGCCGCGCACGAGCACGTCACCGACCACCGGCTCCGCCCCGCTGCCGTCGACGACGAGCCCGCCGCGCAGCAGCAGGTCGCCGTCAGACGGCGTCGACACGGACCAGCTCCCGGATGCCGCGGGCCTCCAGCGCCGCGGGGTCCGCGGCGGCGGCGCTGGTCACGACGGTGACCTCCACGCCCTCCTCGCGCAGCGCGTGCCAGCGCTCGAAGACCGCCCCGCCGGGCCCGAGCGACGGCCGGGACAGCGGCAGGTCGTCCGCGTCGACGTCGACCACGACGGCCACCGGACGCCCCGAAGAGGCCGGGCGCGCACCAGCACCCCGAGCCTCCGCGACGACCTCGGCGAACCGCCGCCCGAGCGGCTTGACGTTGTTCTCGGTGTCGAGCAGCCCCAGCGAGTACTCGAGGTCCTTGTAGTCGCCGAGGTCGCGGGTCACGTCGTGCGAGCACCACCAGGTGACGGCGTACAGGTCGTCCGTGGTGAGCGCCGCCTCGATGGTGCGGGCGCAGAACTCGGGCATCTCGGCCTCGGCGAGGTTCATCGAGGGCGCCCCGACCTCCTGCAGCCAGACCTGCCGGCCGGGCTGCGTGGCGAACGCCTTGGACAGCTCGATCATCCACTCGGCGTGCCGCACCGACTGCGGCGACAGCGCGCCGTAGGTCGCGGCCGTCCCGTTGAAGATCCAGGAGTGCACGGTCGTCACGTCGCCCAGGCGCGACGCGTGCGCCGGCACGAACGGGTGCTCGTCGCGGTACCAGAGGTGGTCGTTCTCGCTGTGCGTCACCACGTGCCGGGGGTCGCGGTCGCGCGGGGCCTCCAGCAGCGACGTCAGCCAGTGCGTGATCTCGTCGCGCTTGGCGGGCATCGCGGCCGGGTTGGGCCGCTGGAACTGGTTGAGCTCGTTGCCGAGCGTCAGGCCCAGGAAGTTCGGCTTGTCGCGGACGGCGTCGTAGACCGCCGAGACGAGCGCCGCCTGCGCGTCGATCGCCGGCTGGTCGGTGAACATGTTGCCGTCGTGCCAGTTCACGAGCCAGGCCGGCACGAAGTCGAAGCCGGACATGTGGCCCTGGATCACATCCACCGAGATGTCCAGGCCGTGCTCGGCGGCGATGTCGGCCACGAGCGCGATGTCGTCCAGCGCCCGCTGCCGGATCAGGGTGCGGTTGGGCTGCAGCACCGGCCAGAGCGGGAAGACCCGGACGTGGTCGACGCCGAGCGCCGCGATCGCCTCGAAGTCGGCGCGCACGACCGCGGGGTCGATCGCCATCCACTGGAACATCCAGTCCTTCGACGGGGTGTAGTTGACGCCGAAACGCGGGGTGGTGGTCAAGGGCCTGCCTCTCAGGTGACTCAGGATTCCCGGCCGTCGAGGACCGGGCGGGGTAACTCAGGCGTGGGTGCCGGGGGCGGCGGACGTCGACTCGCGCACCATGAGCTGGCGCCCGCCGACCGTCTGCGAGGTCACGGACTCGCCGCGCACCAGCCGCTCCAGGAGGGCGACGGCGGTGCGGGCGCTCTCCTCGACCGGCGCGTCCAGCGCGGTCAGCCGCGGGCGCACCAGGGTGGAGACCCAGGAGTCCTCCCAGGCGACCACGGAGAGCTGGCCAGGCACGCTGACCCCGAGCTCGGGAGCGTGCGCGACGATCTCGGCGGCGATCACCTCGCTGTCGACGATGATCGCCGTGACGTCGCCGACCCGGCCGAGCAGGTCGGCCACGGGGTCGGCCGCCGTGGCGTCCCAGACCGCGTAGGACGGCTCGACGCCGCGCTCGGCGGCCGCCGCGGCGAAGCGCCGGTCGCGGGCCTGGGTGTGCGCGAGGCCCGGCGCGTCGTTGATGCGCGCGACCCGGCGGTGCCCCAGCTCGCCCAGGTGGGCCAGCACGTCCGCGAACGCGGCGTCGTCGCGCACCGTGACGGCGGGGACCGCGGCGTCGACGGGCGCGCCGAGCACCACGGCGGGCGCGCCGAGCTGACCGACGAGGTCGAGCCGCGGGTCGTCCGTGCGGGCGTCGACCAGCAGGAACGCGTCGACGCGCTGCTCGGCCCACCACTCGCGGTAGACGCGCGCCTCGTCGTCCGCCCCCACGAGGGTGAGCGAGAGCGACCAGCCGATGTCGGCCAGGGGCTGGGTGAGCCCGGCGACGAGCCGCATGAAGAAGGGGTCACGACCGAAGGTGTCGCTCGCGCGGGCGATCACCAGCCCGAGGCTGCGCCCGCCCTGGCCCGACACCTTGCGGCTGGCGTAGTTGGGGCGCCAGTTGAGCTCGTCGGCGGCCTGCCGGATGCGCTCGGCGGTGGCGGCCGAGACGTTGGGCCGCCCGTTGAAGACGTGGGACACCGCGGACGGCGACACGCCGGCACGGCGGGCCACCGCGGCGATCGTTGCTCGTTTCGGGGGTGTTTCGGTCACGTGCCAGACACTACGGGGGTTGACCCTCCAAAGTAAAGCGGTATACATTCGCGGCCAGTCAGTTTGTGTACCGCTTTACAAGGCCCGGCACGCGGAAGTGCCCCGCCCTTTCGATCGACACACCGAAGTTTCCAGGTCGACCAGCTCCAGGAGGTCCCGTGTCACACGGCATCAGCAGGCGCACATTGCTGGGCGCCGCCCTCAGCGGCGGAATCATCGCCCCGCTGCTCTCCGCGTGCGGGCCGCTCGTCCCGGCGTCCAGCGGCTCGAACGCCCTGACCGTGCACACCCAGATCAGCGGCGCCGTCGCCGGCGCGCAGGTGTTCTCCGACGTCGTCGCCGCGTACCAGCGCGCCACCGCGCGCAAGGTCGCGCTGCTCAAGAACGGCTCCGACCTGCCCATCGTCTTCGAGACGAGCACCCTGGCGGGCAAGGAGGCGGACGTCGCCATCGTCAACATGATGGGCCGCACGCTCTCCTGGACCCGCCTGGGCGCGACCGTCCCCGTCAACGACTACCTCGACGACTGGGGCCTGCGGGACCTGATCATCCCCGAGGCGCTGGCCGAGTGGACCGACGACGAGGGCCGCCTGCGCGCCTTCCCGTTCACCCGCACCAACTGGCCGGTGTCGTTCAACACAGGGCTGCTGGAGGAGGCCGGCGTCGGCGCCATCCCGACGACGTCGGACGAGCTGATCGCCGCCGCCGACGCCCTGCGGTCCAAGGGCATCGGCCCCGTGACCGTCGGCGGCTCCGACTGGAGCGGCCAGAAGATGTTCCTGCAGATCCTCCAGGGCTTCATCACCCAGGACGAGGCGCGCACCGTGTTCTCCACGGGCAAGATCTCCGAGAGCCCCGGCGCGATCGCGGGCGTGGAGCACTTCGTCGAGCTGCGCGACGCCGGCGTCTTCGTCGACAACGTCCAGGGCTACACGTCCGACTCGGAGCTCACGCAGTTCAACACGCGCAAGGCCGCCATCGTGCCGGCCATGTCGTCGGCCCTCGCGCTGGTGCCGAACGAGCGCGCGGCGGAGGTGACCGTCGGCGGCTGGCCCAAACCGTCCACCGGCGGCGTGCTGGAACACCCGAGCGTCATCAGGAGCTTCAACGGCCACGGCATCTGGATCAGCGAGAACGGGCTGAAGAAGCTCGACCTGATCAAGCCGTTCGTGCAGAACCTGTACACCCCCGAGGTCACGGACGACTTCATCCTCGGGTCCGGGCGCGACATGAGCCGCATCACCGACACCGTCAGCCAGGACTTCCCGCTGGTCGCCCAGGGCTCGCGCCTCACCGACGACGACGTGACGCCCGTGATGCTGCCCGACCTGCTCATCCCCGACGCCGTGTTCGAGCCGATGATCCAGGCGACCGCGCTCGCCTACGGGTCCGCCCCGGCCGACCGCATCATCGACGCCTTCGAGAAGTCATACCAGGCGGTCTGACCGCTCGAGCTGGGAAAGGACCCCCACCCATGACCGCGCTCCTCGACGCCGGCCGCCCTGACACGACCGGTGACGGCAAGACCGCCGCCCCCCGCACCCGCCGCCGCGGGACCCTCCGCGACCGGTTCCCCGGTCTCGCCCTGCCCGCGCTGATCTGGTACGCGGTGTTCATGATCGGCCCCGTGGTCGCGATGTTCGTCATCGCGTTCATGTCGTGGCCGGGCATGCTCACCACGCCCACCCCGGCGGGCCTCGACAACTTCGTCCGCGTCTTCTCCGACGAGACCTTCTGGACTGCGACCCTCAACTCGGCCATCCAGATCGTCGTCGGCCTGCCGATCATGATCGGCCTCGCCTTCCTGCTCGCGTTCTACGTGGTGCAGAAGCCGCGCGGCCACCGCGTGCTGCGGTACCTGCTGTTCATCCCGGCGCTCATCTCCGCCCCGGCGACGGCGATGGTGTTCTACGCGATGCTCAACCCGGACGGCCTGGTCAACGGGTTCCTGCGCCCGCTGGGCCTGGAGGGCAACGAGTGGCTCGCCGACCCGACCACGGCGCTCGGCGCCATCATCGCCGTCGAGCTGTGGAGCGGCATCGGGTACTCCGCGGTGCTCATCGCGTCGCGGCTCGACGGCGTCGAGACCGAGATCGTCCAGGCCGCGCGGCTGGACGGCGCGAACGACTGGCGGCTGGCGTGGCGCATGTACTGGCCCATCGCGCGGGACTTCATCGGCGTCGTCGCGATGCTCCAGTTCCTGTCCATGCTGTTCAACTCGGCGCAGACCGTGCTGCTGCTCACGCAGGGCGGGCCCGAGAACGCGACCACGACGCTCGCGTACCTCATCTACCGCAAGGCGTTCGTCGAGACCGACCTGGGCTACAGCCAGGCCGTCGGCGTCGTCCTCTTCGTGATCGGGCTGCTCGGGATGTGGGCGATCCGCCGCACGCTCCGCGCCACGCACTGATCCCCGATCCGTTGCCTCCCGAACCTGCCCTGGAGAACCTCATGGCTCAGCGCGCCGCAGTCGCCCGTCGACTCCCCCTGCGCGACCGCATCGGCTCCATCACGAGCGGCACGCTCGCGTGGATCTACGCCGCACTGCTGGTCATCCCCTTCTACTACTTCATCGTTTCCTCCTTCAAGACGAACGAGGAGATCTTCGAGTCGCCGCTCGCCCTGCCGACGACGTTCGACTTCTCCAACTTCACGACGGCGATCCAGCAGGCCGACCTCGGCCTCGCGGTCGCGAACTCCGCGCTGACCACGGTCGCCGCGCTCGTGCTGACCCTGCTGCTCGCGCTGCCGGCGTCGTTCGCGCTGGCCCGGGCGCGCGGCAAGGCCGGCAAGATCGTCGAGAGCGTCTTCGCCCTCGGCTTCCTCATCCCGTCGTTCGCGGCGCTGTTCCCGACGTTCCTGCTCGCCGCGGCACTCGGCCTGTTCCACACCCGCACGTTCGTGATCTTCCTGCTGCCGGCAACGGCGCTGCCGCTCTCCATCGTCATCCTCACGTCGTTCATGCGCACCATCCCGCGCGAGCTGGAGGAGGCCGCCTCGATGGACGGCGCGTCGTCGCTCCAGGTGCTGCGGCAGGTCTACCTGCCCATCTGCGTGCCGGGCATCGCGACCGTGCTGCTGCTCAACTTCCTCTCGTTCTGGAACGCGTACCTGTACCCGCTGATCCTGATCGGCCCGGACACCGCGCAGCGCACCATCCAGGTGGCCCTGCCGACCCTCAAGGTCGACGCCGGGACCGACTACGGCGTGCTGATGGCCGGCACCCTGTTCACACTGTTGCCCGTGTACCTCGTCTACACCGTGCTCCAGCGCCAGATGCAGCGCGCCCTGCTGTCGGGGGCGGTCAAGGGATGACGCACGGCACCACCCTCCCGGCGGGCGGGGCGGCCACGCTCCCGCTCGCCACCCGGATCGGCCAGGTCAACCAGCGGCTGAAGGGCTGGGAGGCCGTCCGGTGGGTCGACGGCGCTCCCCGCGTCACCGACGTGCTGCGGCGCGAGGTGGACCGCTGGGGCGGGCTCGGGGCGCTGTACGGCGTGCTCCGCGCCGACCCGTGGTCCGCGGTGCGCTGGGACAACGGCATCCCGCCCGAGCGCAGCGCCGAGGCCTATGCCGCCGTGCAGGACCACGTGAACACCCACGGCGACGGCATCCCTGTGCTGTTCGTCGAGGAGGCGCCGCACGGCCTGATGGCGCTCGGCGGCACCACGCTGCCCGTGAACCTCGCGCTCGGCGTCGGCATGGACGCCGACCTGACCGAGGAGCTGGCGGCCGCCGTCGCCGCCGAGGCCCGGGCCCGCGGCACCCACGTGGCGCTCGTCTCGGGCCTCGACGTGCTGCGTGACCCGCGCTGGGGCCGCGCCGAGGAGTGCTTCTCGGAGGACCCGGCCCTGGCCGCCCTCCTGGTCGCCGCCACGGTGCGCGGCATGCAGGGCACCGCCTCGGCCGCCGACCCGATCGACGGCGCGCACGTCGCCGTCGTCGCCAAGCACCTGGCCGGGCAGGGCGCCGGGATCGGCGGGCGCAACGGCTCGGGCGCACCCGTCGGCCGCCGCGAGCTGGGCGAGGTCCACCTACGCCCCGCGTACGCCGCCGCCCGCGCGGGCGTCGCCGGCTTCATGGCCGCGTACAACGACGTCGACGGCGTGCCGTGCAGCGCCAACGAGGAGCTGCTCACCGGAACCCTGCGGGAGCAGTGGGGCTGGGACGGCGTCGTCATGGCCGACGGCACCGCGATCGACCGGCTCCGCGACAGCTCGCCCGACCCCGCCTTCGCCGCCGCGCTCGCCCTGCGCGCCGGCGTGGACCTGAGCCTCTGGGACGAGGCGTTCACGCACCTGGAGCCCGCGATCGAGCGGGGCCTGGTCGACGAGGCCGTCCTGGACCGCGCCGCCGACCGGGTGCTGGCCCTCAAGCGGCGCCTCGGCCTGTTCGGTGACCCGGTGCCGGGCGTCCCGGTCGAGCGCGACGTCGTCACCCTCGTCGAGCGGGCCGCCCGCCAGTCCGTGGTGCTGGTGGACGACGGCGGCGTGCTGCCGCTGCGCCCCGGCCAGACCCTCGCCGTCGTGGGGCCCAACGCCGACGACCTGGACGCGCAGCTCGGCGACTACACCCCGCCGCGCCCCGCGCCCGATCCCGGGGCCTCGACGGTGCGGTCCGCGCTCACGGCGCGGTTCGGCGCCGACCGCGTGCGGTACGCCGTGGGCAGCCGGCTGCGGGGACCCCTCGAAGAGCCGGACGCGCTCGACCAGGTCCGCGCCGCGAGCGCCGTCGCCGACGTGTGCGTCGTGGTGCTGGGCGGCACGAGCCGCCGCACCTACGACGACGAGTTCGCCGACAACGGCGCCGTCGACGGCCCCGCGCTCGACACGACCAACGGCGAGGGCGTGGACCTGTCGTCCGTGGCGCTCCCGCAGGCGCAGCTCGACGTGGTCCGGGCCGCGCGCGCGGGCGGCACGCCCGTCGTCGGCGTCGTGCTGGACGGGCGGCCGCGCGCGCTGACCGAGCTCCGCCCCCTGGTCGACGCGCTGCTGGTGGTCCCGTTCCCCGGCCCGACGGGCGGCGAGGCGATCGCCGCCGCGCTCTGCGCCGGCACGGCGTCCGGCCGGCTCCCGGCCACCTTCCCGGCCGCCGACGGCGTCATGCCGGTGGCGCACGACGAGCGCATGGAGACGGCCCGCGGCTACGTGGACACGGACGTGCTGCGCAAGCTGCCGCTGGGCACGGCGCACCTGCCCGGTGTCAGCCTGCACCTGGGCGGCGAGGCGGTCTCGGTCGCGGCGTCCGCACTGGCCACCGGGGCGGCGGCGCACCTGACCGTCGAGGTCACCAACACGAATGCGACCGAGGCGTCGCTGTCCGTGCCGCTGTACGGCCGGCGCCACGAGCCCGGCGTCCGGCCGCGACGCCGCACCCTCCTGGCGGTGCGCCGGGTGACCGTGGCGCCCGGCGCCACCGCGGCCGTGCCGTTCGAGCTCGGCCTGGACGAGCTCGGGTCCTGGACGACCGGCGCCCCGCAAGCCGCGCCCGTCACGCTCAGCGTGTGGTGCACGCCAGAATCGGACCCGCCCGCCCACGCCCTACCGGTCCGCGTGACCGACCAGAACGGAGCCACCCCATGGGAGCGATGACGCGAACCCAGCTCGACCCCGCGATCACGACGGTCCTGACCGACGCCGCCGAGCGGGTGCGCGCCACCTCCGGCGCGCGCGTGGGCGACATGGTCGAGGCGGCGCTGCTGCGCACGCTGACCGACACGGTGACCATGGGCGACGACGGCACCGCGTTCGTCATCACCGGCGACATCCCGGCCATGTGGATGCGGGACTCGACCACGCAGCTCACGCCCTACCTGCGGTTCCTGGGCTCGTGCCCGCCGCTGGCGGACCTGGTCGCCGCCGTGGTGCGGCGTCAGCTCGCGAGCCTGGACCACGACCCGTACGCGAACGCCTTCAACGACGGCCCGACGGGCGCGCACTACGACCCGGACGACGTCTGCGACGACCCGAACGTCTGGGAGCAGAAGTACGAGATCGACAGCCTGGCCTACCCGGTCACGCTCGCGCACACGCTGTGGCGGGCGACCGGCCGCACCGACGTGTTCGACGAGCGCGCCCACCGGGTGCTGACCACGATCGTCGCCCAGCTGCGGACCGAGCAGGACCACGACGCGTCGCCCTACCGGTTCGAGCGGGAGACCGAGATCCCGACCGAGACGCTGGCGCGCGAGGGCCGCGGCACCGCCGTCGGCCACACGGGCATGACCTGGAGCGGGTTCCGTCCGTCGGACGACGCCTGCACGTACGGCTACAACGTCCCGGCCAACCTGTTCGCGGCGCAGGCCCTGCTCGCGGTCGCCGAGATCGCGGCCGAGGTGCTCGACGACGCCGCCCTGGCCGCCGACGCGCGGGCGCTCTCCGAGGAGCTGGTCGCGGGCGTCGCGGAGTTCGGCGTCGTCGAAGGTCCGCACGGCGCGCGCGTCTACGCGTACGAGGTGGACGGGCTCGGTGCCGCGCTCCTGATGGACGACGCCAACACCCCGTCGCTGCTGTCCCTGCCGCTCAACGCCCCGGACGTGCTCGACGCGGAGGTGTGGCGCGCGACCCGCGAGCTGGTGCTCAGCCCCGCCAACCCGTACTACGTGAGCGGCACGGCGGCGAACGGCATCGGCAGCCCGCACACCAAGCCGGGCCGCGTCTGGCCGATCGCGCTGGCCGTCGAGGCGCTCACCGGCACGGCCGAGGACCGGGTGCGGATCCTCGACGTGCTCGCCCGGACGGACGGCGGCACGGGCCGCATGCACGAGTCGTTCGACGCCTCCGACCCGGCGGCCTACTCGCGGCCGTGGTTCTCCTGGGCTGACTCGATGTTCTGCGAGGTGGCCCTGGTGGTCGCGGCGGAGTCCGCCGGCTGACGGTCACGCCGTCCGGTGCGTGTCCGGCGGGATCAGGCCGAGCTGCCCCGCCTTCGCGAGGGCGCTGGTGCGGCTGGACGCGTTGAGCTTGCGGTAGACCTTGCGCACCTGGGTGCGCACGGTGTTGACCGAGACGCCGTGGTCCGCCGCGATCCGCACGGCGCTGTCCCCCGCTGCCAGCCCGGCCAGCACCGCCCGCTCACGCCGGGTCAGCAGCACGATCGGGCCCGAGGCCGGGTTCCGCGCGTCGTCGAGGGTGCGGGTCATCCCCAGGCTCCGGGGGTCCGTGCCGGTCAGGTGGCACAGCTCCAGCACCTCGTCCCGGGGGAACAGGGCGAACGGCGTCAGCAGCCCCTGCCGGCCGAGCTCGACGGCGTGCAGGAACCGCGCCCGCGCCTCGTCGAGCTCACCGGAGCGCAGGTGCACCACGGCGATGACGAGCTGGAGCTCCAGCGCGTCCCGCGGGGTCACCCCGGCGTCCCGCATCGCCCGTCCGGCCACCGTCAGCGCGCCGTCGGAGTCGCCGGCCAGCAGCCGCACCCGGGCCGCGGGCGGCAGCAGCCGGCCGGTGGTCGTAGCGGTCTCGGCCAGGGCCACCACGCGGTTGCCCTCGCCGGTCGCGGCGAGCAGGTCGGCGTGCGCCCGCAGCAGCACCGGGTGCGCGTCCGGGCCCGGCCGCACGCCCATCCCGTGCGCGAAGCACGCCGCGTCGAGGCCCAGCAGGCCGTTCACCGGCTCGTCGAAGGCCACCGAGTACGCCGCCCACGCGGCCGCGAGGAACGGCCAGAGGTCACCCGGGTCCTCGGCGCTGCCCGCCTGGTCCAGAGCCTGCTCCGCGGCGTAGGAGTCGAGCCGGTCGATCGCGAGGAGCGCCCGTGCGACGACCGCGCCCAGCAGCAGGTGGTGCTCCAGCCACTCCGGGACGGGTCCGCACTGCCCGATGCGGTCCAGCCAGCTCTCGGCCATCGCGTGGTGCCCGCGCACCGCCGCGAGCAGCGCGAGGTTCGCGCACGCGGCGGCGCCCGCGAAGTGCTGGAACGGCGGCGGTCCGGCCTGCTCGTAGGCGCGGCGCAGGTGGCCGTTCGCGACGGCGGGGCGCCCGGCGAGCATCGCCGTCACGCCCCGGTTCAGGGCGATCAGGCCCGGCCGCCCCACCCGGCGGTCGCCGCTCCAGGGCAGCGACCCGGCGTCGTCGGTCCGGAGGAGGTGGTCCTCGACCCAGGCGCCGATGCCCTCCGCCGTGCGGTACTGGCCGCGCATGCGTGCCGCGTGCATCGCGAGCGCGCCCGCGGCGACCATGTCGCCGGGCCGCGTGAACGAGCGCAGCCGCTTGGACAGGCGCACGCCGTGCAGCTCGAAGAGGCGCATCGTGGCGCGCAGGTGCGCATCGTCGCCGGCCTCGGCGAGCTGGTAGGCCAGCACGCCCGCCATGAGCAGCCGCGGACGGCGGGCGGCCATGGTGGCGGGCAGCCGTTCGAGCAGGCCGAGCAGCTCCGGACCGAAGCGCGCGGGCAGCTCGAACCACCACACGTCCGCCAGGTCCTCGAGGGTGTCCAGGTCTCCGGTGGCGATGGCGCTCAGCACGCCGTGCTCGCCGTGGTCGTCCGCCCGGCCCCGCGCTTCCTGGGTTTCCGGCTCGAGCGTGACAAGCCACTTCAGGTCGTAAGACAAGTTGGTCGCGTCCCATTTCCACCAGGCCGTCGGCGCACTTCCGTGACGGGGAATTCGGCCTGGGGTGCCGGCTCGGCTGCCCGGCCGCAGCGGCCGGGCGCAACAAGGGGGCAACTCCGGCGTTTCCCCTGCTCAGGGCTACACCAGTGCTGGTTCGTCAGGAGTGGAGCATCGTTTCGCATGAAGTATGCGACGGCACTATAAGCCGTTCCATAAACCCTTGAAAAGGGGTGTCCGATACGGCCGGAAATTATCAACCATAAAAGCAACAATTGCCCGGATCAACGCGCTGCTCCGTAATGCACGGAATCCGGCCGGCGGCGGTCCCTCGCCCCGCCACGAG
>NZ_JBHVEG010000179.1:0-13064 GCF_042802395.1 Promicromonospora sp. NPDC057488 | reverse complement strand
GGTCTAAGTTTCTTCGCTTTGGACCACCGCAAAGCGAAGAAACTTAGGCCTCGAAGGGGAACGCGCCCGGCCGCCCGGCCCGGACCACTCCCCGACGACGCCCGGACCACTCGCGAACCGGACCGGATCTCGGCCAGGCCGGGGCGGCGGCCGGGCTGTGAACTGCTGCGCCCGACCGGTCCCGCCGGATAGCCTCCCCGGGTGAGCCCCACCGAACCGGCCGCGACGAGCCCCGCCGAGCCCTTCGTCGTGCGCCACTACCGGCGGGCGCGGGACGAGGTGGCGCCCTACGCGCGCGCCTCCGCCGCCGCCGCCGTGCCGGCCGTGGTCTGGGCCGTCTGGGCGAGCGGCCCGGGCTGGCTGACCCCGGCCTACGTCGTGCTCGCGGTCGCGGGCGCGGCGCTCGGGGTGATCGACGGGCGCACCCACCGGCTGCCCAACGCGCTGGTGTTCCCCCTGACCTGGGCCACGGGGGTGCTGCTCGTGGTCGCGGCCCTGGGCACCGGATCGTGGGCCGACCTCGGCCGGGCCGCGCTGGGCGCGCTCGCGTTCTTCGCGCTCTACCAGGTGCTGTACCTGGTGTCCCCGCGCGGCGGGATCGGGTACGGAGACGTCAAGCTGAGCCTGACCCTGGGCGCCGTCCTGACGTGGCACTCGTGGGGCACGCTCCTGATCGGCGTCTTCGCCGCGCACCTGCTGGCCGGCGTGGTGGCGATCGTCCTGGTGCTCGGCCGGCGCGCGGGCTGGAAGACGGGCATCGCGTTCGGCCCGTACCTGCTGCTCGGCACCGTGATCGGGCTGACCTGGGCGCGGCTGGTGGGCTGACCCAAATCCCCTTCTTACCGCCAAGCGGCCCCAAAAGCCGTTTCCACGAATAAGACCCCATAACCGGTCGATCGCGCGATGAAAACTAGTTTTCAGGTATCAGCGACCGGGTGAAATCCTCGCCTATGTGTGACCGGCGACAACAGCGTCGCCGGCAGACATGAGGAGCACTCATGAGGTACGCAGACGCAGCGACCCGTAGTTTCCGGACCCGGCTGACCGCCGTCGTCTCGGGAGCACTCATGGTGGTGGCGCTCGGGGCGGCCGGGCCCGCGATGGCGCGGACGGCCGACGGCGAGAGCGGCGCGGGGGTGCGGACGCAGCCGGTCGGGTCCGCGGCACCCGTGCTGGTCGAGGACCTGGCCGCGGCCCCGGCCGCTGTCACGGCGACGTACTACTGTGCCGTCGCCGACGGCACCTTCGGCTGCAAGACCGGCACCCCGGGCACCGGGCTCGTGGTCGCCGAGCTCTACCAGCACGCCGACTTCGGCGGGTGGCGCGTCGTCGTCTTCAACCCGTCCTACTCCGTCGGGTGCAGCGGCGGCACCGGCGACAACGAGGGTGGCGCCAACCTCGGCGCCTACCAGAACGCGGTCAGCTCCGTGAAGACGTACAACAGCTGCGACGTGAAGCTCTTCGACGGGACCGGGAAGACCGGGTCGTCGACCGGGTTCATCGACCGGGACAACAACCTCGGCACGTTCAACGACAAGGCGAGCTCGTTCGCCATCTCCTGATCCTCGTCGCCGACGGAGACCAGAAAGAACTGCGGCCCCGCCCCTCGAGAGGGACGGGGCCGCGGGACGTCACTCCCACTCGATGGTGCCCGGCGGCTTGCTCGTCACGTCGAGCACCACGCGGTTGACCTCACGCACCTCGTTGGTGATGCGGGTCGAGATCACCGACAGCACGTCGTAGGGCAGGCGCGTCCAGTCGGCCGTCATGGCGTCCTCGGACGAGACCGGGCGCAGCACGATCGGGTGGCCGTACGTGCGGCCGTCGCCCTGGACGCCGACGCTGCGGACGTCGGCGAGCAGCACGACGGGGCACTGCCAGATCTCGTTGTCCAGGCCGGCCTTGGTCAGCTCCTCGCGGGCGATCGCGTCGGCGCGGCGCAGGATCTCCAGGCGCTCGGCCGTGATCTCGCCGACGATCCGGATGCCCAGGCCCGGGCCGGGGAACGGCTGCCGCGAGACGATCTCCTCGGGCACACCCAGCTCGCGGCCGACCGCGCGGACCTCGTCCTTGAACAGGGTGCGCAGCGGCTCGACCAGCTCGAAGTCCAGGTCGTCGGGCAGGCCGCCCACGTTGTGGTGGCTCTTGATGTTGGCCGCGCCCTCGCCGCCGCCGGACTCGACGACGTCGGGGTACAGCGTGCCCTGCACCAGGAACTTGACCTCTTCGCCGTGCGCGCCGGCCTCGGCGACGATGTCGCGCTGCGCGTCCTCGAACACGCGGATGAACTCGCGGCCGATGATCTTGCGCTTGGTCTCCGGGTCGCTGACGCCGGCGAGCGCCGTCAGGAACCGCTCCTTCTCGTCGCGGATCACGAGGTTCACGCCGGTCGAGGCGACGAAGTCGGTCTCGATCTGCTCGACCTCGCCGGCCCGCATGAGGCCGTGGTCCACGTGCACGCAGGTGAGCTGGTCGCCCACGGCCTGCTGCACGAGCGCGGCCGCGACGGCGGAGTCGACGCCGCCGGACAGCGCGCAGATGACGCGGGCGCTGCCGATCTGGGCCTTGATGGCCGCGACCTGGTCGGCGATGACGTTGCCGGGGGTCCAGTCGGGCTTGAGCCCGGCGCCCTCGTAGAGGAAGTGCTCCAGCACCGTCTGGCCGTGCGCGGAGTGCTTCACCTCGGGGTGCCACTGCACGCCGAACAGGCGGCGGCGGGTGTCCTCGAAGGCGGCGACGGGCGCGCCCTCCGACGTCGCGAGGACCTCGAAGCCGACCGGGGCCTTGTGCACGGCGTCGCCGTGGCTCATCCACGCGGTCTGGTGCTCGGGGGTGTCGGCGAGCAGCACGCCCGAGGCGCACACCTCGACCTCGGTGCCGCCGAACTCGCTCAGCCCGGTCTGCGCGACCTCGCCGCCGAGCGCCTGCGCCATGGCCTGGAACCCGTAGCAGATGCCCATGACCGGCACGCCGGCCTCGAACAGCTTGGGATCGACGAACGGGGCGCCGGCCGCGTACACGGAGGACGGACCGCCGGACAGGATGATGGCCACGGGGTTCTTGGCGAGCATCTGCTCGACCGTGAACGTGTGCGGCACGATCTCCGAGTACACCCGGGCCTCGCGCACGCGGCGCGCGATCAGCTGGGCGTACTGCGCGCCGAAGTCGACGACGATGACCGGGCGGGGGGTCTGCGGCTGGTTCTCAGGGGCAGTGGACGACACGCGGCAAGTCTATGTGCCCGACGGCGGCCCGGCGCCCCACGGCGGAGTTGGGCTCACCACTCGGCGAACGACCCGTCGTCGTGCCGCCAGACCGGGTTGCGCCAGCGGTGCCCCTCGGCGGCGCGCTCCCGGACGTAGTCCTCGTTCACCTCGATGCCCAAGCCTGGCCCCTGCGGGATGGCGACGGAACCGTCCTCGTAGGCGAAGACGCCGGGGTCGACGATGTAGTCGAGCAGGTCGTTCGCCTTGTTGTAGTGGATGCCCAGGCTCTGCTCCTGGATGACGGCGTTGTACGCGACGGCGTCGAGCTGGAGGCACGCGGCCAACGCGATCGGCCCGAGCGGGCAGTGCGGCGCGACGGCGATGTCGTACGCCTCGGCCATCGCGGCGATCTTGCGCACCTCGGTGATGCCGCCCGCGTGGGACAGGTCGGGCTGGATGATGTCGACGACGCCCGTGGTGATGACGTTCTTGAAGTCCCACCGGGAGTACAGCCGCTCCCCGAGCGCGATCGGCGTCGTGGAGTTGCGCAGCACGTCGGCGATCCCGTCCACGTGCTCCGAGAGCACGGGCTCCTCCACGAACATCAGGTGGTAGGGCGCCAGCGCGTCGAGCAGCACGCGCGCCATCGGGCGGTGCACCCGCCCGTGGAAGTCGACGCCGATGCCGATGTTCGGGCCCACGGCCTCGCGGACCGCCGCGACGTTGGCGACGACCCTCTCGACCTTGTCCCGCGAGTCGACGTACTGCAGCTCCTCCGGGCCGTTCATCTTGACCGCCGTGAAGCCGCGCTCGACGGCGTCCCTGGCCTGGGCCGCGGTCTCGGCGGGCCGGTCACCGCCGATCCAGGAGTAGACCTTGATCCGGTCGCGCAGCCGGCCGCCGAGCAGGTCGTGCACGGGCACGCCGAGCGCCTTGCCCTTGATGTCCCACAGGGCCTGGTCGATGCCGGCCAGGGCGCTCATGTGGATCCCGCCGCCGCGGTAGAACCCGGAGCGGTACAGCACGGTCCAGTGCTCCTCGATCCGGCGGGGGTCCTTGCCGATCAGGTAGTCGGACAGCTCCTCGACGGCGGCGGCGACGCTGGCCGCGCGGCCCTCCAGGACGGGCTCGCCCCAGCCGACGACCCCCTCGTCGGTCTCGATCTTGAGGAAGAGCCACCGCGGCGGCAGGACGAATGTCGTCATCGACGTGATCTTCACGGCATGCCTCTCAGTTGTACTGCGCTCAGTTCTGCCGGGTCAGTTCTGCCGGTCAGCTCTGCTGCCAGACCCGGACCAGCTCGGCGGCCCGCGCTCCGACCACGTCGGGCTGGTCGCCCGGGCGGTACAGGAACGTGCCGATGCCCGCGCCCGCCGCGCCCGCGCGCGCCCAGTCCGCGAGGTTGCCGACGTCGACGCCGCCGACCGGGACCAGGGCGGTGCCCGCCGGCAGCACGCTGGACCAGGCCCGCATCCCGTCGATGCCGACCGCCGAGCTGGGGAAGAGCTTGATGGACCCGGCGCCGGCGTCGAGCGCCGCGAAGGCCTCGGTCGGTGTGGCCGCCCCGGGGCAGCTCTCCAGGCCGAGCCGCACCGTCTCGGCGATCACGTCCGGCCGGGTGTTCGGCGACACGACGAGCGACGCCCCGGCGTCGGCCGCCCGCCGCACGTCCTCCGGGGTGAGCACGGTGCCCGCCCCGACCCGGCGGTCGGCCGACCCGGCCGCCCGGATCCGGCGCACTGACTCCAGCGGGTCCGGGGAGTTGAGCGGCACCTCGACGGCGTCGAAGCCAGCCGAGAAGACGGCCTCCGCCACGGCGACGGCGTCGGCGGGCGTGACCCCGCGCAGGATGGCGACGAGTCCGGTGGTGCGGGCGTTCATGCGAGCTGCTCCTGGGTGGGTTCGAGCGGGGCCAGGCCGGCGTCTAGGGCGACGCGCCAGAGGCCGCGGGCGGTGGCATCCTCGCCGACGGCGCGGACCGATACGCCGCACCTTTCCAGCGCGACGCGGTAGCGGTGCGCGGTGGCCGCCGACCCGCACAGGGTGACCGCGTCGGCCGGGTCGGCGCGCAGCGCGTGCCGCACCTCGGCGCCGATCAGCAGGCCGGAGACGTAGTCGGCCACCTCCGTGCCGGCGAGACGGCCGGCCAGCACAAGGGTGCGGGCCGTGAACAGCAGTGCGGGCAGGCCGCGCTCGTCGCCCTGCTCGGCCTCCGCCTCGAGCCCGCAGGTGAAGGCGTCCGACGCCTCGGTCCCGGCCTCGCCCTCCGCGAGCCGCGCCAGGATGCTGTCCCCCAGCAGGAGGCCGTACAGCTCGCCGGTCATGGCGGTCGTGAAGCCCGTGACCTGGCCGCCGTCCAGACGCACCCACTTCGAGTGCGTCCCGGGGAGCACCACGGTCCGCCTGCGGTCGGCGGTGACGTGCTCGGCGGTGCCGTGCTCCGGCGCGGTCGCGGCCAGCGCGCCGACGAGCTGCACCTCCTCGCCCCGCATGACGTCCGGGTGGGAGCCGGTGGCCCGCAGCCCGGGCACCAGGTGGACCACGGAGTCTCCTGCGGGCACCACCGTCAGGCGGTAGGCAAGGGCACCCAGCTCGGCCGGCACGTCCAGGTAGCCGGCCTCGGCCCAGCCGTGGTTCGAGCCCGCCATGCCCGAGCACAGGACGGGGATGCCAGGATGCTCGTCGAGCCACTGCCGGCACAGGCGGCCGAACGTGGCCTCGAACGCGGCGGCCCGGGCCCGGGCCGAGTCCGCGCGCTGCGACAGCGTGAGCGCGCCGTCCGCCGACCGGACCTCGTCCAGGACCGCGCCCGTGGCGTCCAGGAGCCAGGCGCGGAACGTCGTCGAACCCCAGTCGAGGGCCACCAGCGCGGCGTCGCGCCTCGGTGCGTCGTCAGCCATGTGCTGGACGCTAGTCGCTGGTCCCGATAGTTCGAACCGCATCCCTATTATCGGGATACCGTGGGCCGATGACCGACGCCGCTCCCCCGGGCACCCAGACCCTCGCGCGGGGCATCGCCGTGGTGAACGCCGTCTCCCGGGGCCGCACGCGCCTGCGGGAGATCTCGGAGGAGACCGGGGTCGGGCGCAGCACCACCCACCGCCTGCTCCAGCTCCTGCTCGCCACCGGCTACCTGCGCCAGCTCGACGACGGCGCCTACGCGCTCGGGCCCGCGCTGATCGAGCTGGGCTACCAGGCGCTGCAGGAGAACCCCGTGACCGGGGTGGCCGCGCCGGTGCTGCGGGCCCTGGCCGAACGCGTGCACGACACCGTGCACCTCGCCATCGAGGACCGCGGGCAGGTGCTGTACCTCGACAAGATCCCCGGCACGCGCGGGGCGGTGATGCGCTCGCAGATCGGCCACCGCATGCCGCTGACCCGCACCGGCATCGGCAAGGCGCTGCTGCTCGACGAGCCGGGCCGCTGGAGCGAGCAGTTCCTGGCCGAGCGGCCCGCCGGCGCGGGGCAGGGCCTGGAGCAGGACGTGCTCACCGCCGAGGAGTTCGTGCGCGTCATGGCGACGTCGGCGGAGCGCGGCGTGACCTTCGACCTGGAGGAGAACGAGCCGGGCATCCTCTGCGTCGCAGCGCCGGTGCGCGACACGTCGGGCGGGATCGTCGCCGCGATCAGCGTCACGGCGACGCGCCCGTACATGCCGCCGGAACGCCTGGACACCCTGACCCCGGTCGTCCGCGACGCGGCGGCCCGCATCTCGGCGGGCCTGGGCCGGCGCGCGGGGTAGGTCGCCCGCTGCCCCAGCGCGCCGGACGCCAGACCGCCTACTCGTGCTGCCAGCTCTGCCAGAGCTTGGCGTAGTCGCCGCCTGCCGCGACCAGCTCGTCGTGCGGGCCGATCTCCGTGATCCGGCCGCCGTCGAGCACCGCCACACGGTCGGCGTCGTGCGCGGTGTGCAGCCGGTGGGCGATCGCCACGACCGTGCGCCCGTCGAGCACCGCGTTGAGCGAGCGCTCCAGGTGCCGGGCCGCGCGCGGGTCCAGCAGCGAGGTCGCCTCGTCGAGCACGAGCGTGTGCGGGTCGAGCAGCACGAGCCGCGCGAGCGCGATCTGCTGCGCCTGCGCCGGCGTGAGCTTGTACCCACCGGAGCCGACCTCGGTGGCCAGGCCCTCGTCGAGCGCCTCCACCCAGCCATGCGCGTCGACCGCGCGCAGGGCGTCCATCAGCTCGGCGTCGTCGGCCTCGATCTTGGCCAGCCGCAGGTTGTCCGCCAGCGACCCCACGAACACGTGGTGCTCCTGGGTCACGAGCGCGACGTGCTTGCGCAGGTCCTCCAGCGGGAGGTCCACCAGCGGCACGCCGCCCACCTGCACCGATCCGCCCGTGGGCGGGTGGATGCCGGCGAGCATGCGGCCCAGCGTCGACTTGCCCGAGCCGGACGGACCCACGATCGCCAGCCGCTCCCCCACCTTGAGGTCGAGGTCGATGCCGTGCAGCACGTCCGTGCCCGTGCGGTAGGCGTAGCGCACGTCGGTGCCGCGCACCTCCTCGTCGTCGGGCTCGGCGTCGGTCGCCGTGCGGTCCATCGGCACGAGCCGCACGCCGATGATCCGCGACAGGGACGTCGCGGCCACCTGGATCTCGTCCAGCCAGAAGATGAGCTCCCAGACCGGACCCTGGAGCTGGTAGGTGTACATGACGATCGTGGCGACCATGCCGATGGTCACCGTGCCCTCGGAGGCCAGGTAGCAGCCCCACACCAGCACGGAGATCGGCGCGATCATGAACGCGAAGTCCACGCCCGGGAACAGCACGGTCCGCAGGTTGAGCGTGCCGCGCTCGGCCTGGAACGCCTCGTGCAGGTCCTCGTCGCCCCGGTCGGTGCGCCGCCGGCCGATCTTGAGCGCGTCGATGGTGCGCGCGCCCTCGACCGACTCGGTGACGGTGCCGTCGAGCAGCGCGTACGCCGCGGACTCCCGCTGGTAGGCCGGCGTGGCCCGCTTGAGGTACCAGCGGGCGACGCCGACCAGCACGGGCACGCCGACGAACATGGCGATCGCCACCAGGGGCGAGACCACCAGGCTGGCCGCCGACGTCAGCACGAGCGTCACGACCGCGATGACCAGCCGTGGCACGCCGAAGCGCACCGCGTTCTGGATGCGGCTGACGTCGCGCGTGGTCCGCGCGATGAGGTCGCCGGTGCCCGCGGTCTCGACCGTGGACAGCGGCAGGGCCGTGACGGTGTCGACGAACTCCTCCCGCATGTCGGCGAACACCGTCTCGCCGAACACCATGGCGCGGCGCTGGGCGAACCGGGTGATCAGCGACTGGAGCACGACCGCCGCGACGGCGACGAGCACCAGGTTGCGCGCCACCTCGAGGGTGGCGCCATCAGCAACCGCGTCGACGAGCATCCCGAGCACCAACGGGCCGGCCAGGCCCGCGACGGCGGCCACCGTGTTCGCCACAGTGATGATGATCAGCGGCCTGCGGTGCCGGCCGAGCAGCGTGCGCGTGTACCGCCAGGTCTCGGCGGCGTCGGCGATCGGCAGGATCTTTCCGGTGCTCATGCCTTGCCTCCTTCCCCTGCGTTGGTGGCGCGCAGCAGCTCGTCGAGCTCGGCGTCCAGGTCGTCGTCGTCCATCGAGCGGCCCACCACCCTGCGGTAGCGGGCGGCCTCGCGCCCGCCCTCGGCCTGGGTGGGCAGGTCGAGCAGCTCCCGGTGGGTGCCGTGGGTGACCACGGTCCCGCCGTCGAGGAAGATCACGTCGTCCACGTGGTCGAGCACCAGCGGGCTCGCGGTGACGATCAGCGTGGTCCGGCCCTGCCGCCACCCGGTGAGCCGCTGCGCGATGCGTGCCTCGGTGTGGGCGTCGACCGCGGAGGTGGGCTCGATCAGCACCAGGATCTCCGGGTCGGTGAGCAGCGCCCGGGCGAGCGCCACCCGCTGCCGCTGCCCGCCCGACAGCGAGCGCCCCTTCTCGGGGATCTCGCCCTCGATGCCGTCGGGCAGCGACTCCAGCACGTCGTGGGCGTCGGCGATGTGCATGGCCCGCAGCAGCGCCTCGGCGTTCGCGGAGTCGCGCACGTCGAGCTCGCCCGCGAGGCGGCCGGAGAACAGCGCCGGGGTCGCGTCCGCGACCACGATGCGTTCCCGCAGCTCCTGCTTGTCGAGGTCGGCCAGCCGGACGCCGCCGAGCGTGACCGGGGTGCCGGCCTCCGCCTCGTCGTCGAACCGGCCCATCCGGATCGCGACCTGCGCCGACTCGTCCGGGTCGGCGCTGACCAGCGCGACCACGCGGCCGGGCGGCAGCGTGACGCCCGTGGTCTCGTCGACCAGCGGGACGCCGGCGGGCGGCATCTGCGCGGTGGACCCCTCGGCGCCGGTGGCGGGCACGACCTGCAGCACCTTGACCACCTTGCCCGCCGCCACGTGCGCCTTGGTGACGACGTTGACCGACTGCACGAGCAGGTGGACCGGCCAGGACAGGAACGACGCGTACCCGTAGAACGCGACGAGCTGACCCGTGGAGATGCGCCCGGCGATGGCCTCGGCCGCGCCGAGGTAGACCACCAGCGCGATGAACAGGCCCGGCAGGAGGATCTGCAGCGCGTCGAGCACCGACTGGGTGCCCGCGACGGCCACGCCGGCCTCCCGCACCTTCTGCGACTGCACCTGGTAGCGGCCGGTGAAGACCTTCTCGCCGCCGATCCCGCGCAGGATGCGCAGGCCGGAGACGGTGTCCGCGCCGAGCGTGGTGAGCCGGCCCTGCGCGTCGCGCTGGTTCTTCTGGTGCTTCTGCAGCGGCTTGACCAGCAGCGCGAGGATCGCCGCGACGACCGGCAGGCCGAGCGCGATGACGAGCCCCAGCCGGAGCGACTGATCGAGCATCAGCACCACGACGATGCCGTAGGTGGCGACGCTGCCGATGGTCTGGGCCGCGATGCCGAAGACCTCGCCGATGCGCATTGTGTCGTTCGCGACCGACGAGACGACCTCACCGGTGGGCAGCTCCTTGGTGATGTTGTGCCCGGAGCGGGCCACGGTGCGCGTCACGAGCTGTGAGGTTCGGAACGCCGCGTGCATCCAGGCGGTGATGTCCCACCGGTGCCCGATGGCGTTCGAGGCGATCCACACGAGGCCGACGCCGACCATGATGCCGGCCCACGTCCACGTGTCCCGGCTCAGCCCGGAGTCGGTGGCGCTGTCGATGATCTTTCCCAGCAGGAACGGCTGGAAGGCGCTGCAGGTGAACCCGACGACGCCGAAGAACATCGCCACGAGCAGCACGCGGATCTGCTTCCGGGCGAGCCACAGGAGCAGGGTGAGCGGACCGCGCAGCGGCGGGGTGCCGGGATCGGCGAAGGGGAGGGAGCGCACGACAACCACCGTACGGAGCACCACTGACATTCATCCACGCTTTATCCACAGCGTCGAACGGCACCCCGTGGACGGCATATCCTCGATGCTTGTGAGCACCCCGCAGACCACGCCCGAGATCTCCACCGAGGCCGCCGCGACCGCCATCCGCAAGGCCCGCGGTGCCATGTCCCGCTACCGCTTCATGGCTCTGGTCACCGGTGTCATGCTGCTGATCCTCTGCGTCGAGCTGGGCATCAAGTACGGCCTCGGCGCCCTGGTCGACGTCGACGGCGTCATGCCGTTCATCGCCTGGGTGCCGTTCGCGCACGGCTGGATCTACGTGGTGTACCTGGTCACCGTGGCCGACCTGTGGTCCAAGATGCGCTGGGGCTTCGGCCGCCTCGTCACCATGGTGATCGCCGGCGTGATCCCGGTGATGTCGTTCGTGCTGGAGAAGAAGGTGCACACCGAGGCCGAGGCGAAGCTCGCCACGCTCGAGGCCCGCTACCTCTCCTGAGACCGGAGGAACCATGGGTCGCAAGATCGCCGTGGCGCTGGGCGTGGTCGTCGTCCTGGCCGCCCTCGGATTCCTCGCCACGCGCATCTACGCCTCGATGCAGACCGGCGGCGACGTCCCGGCGCCCGCCGTCGGCTCGTCCGCGCCCGCGGCCACGGCCGCCGTCGGGGACCTCGACGGCGACTGGACCGTGGCCGACGGCTCCGAGGCCGGCTACCGCGTGGACGAGGTGCTGTCCGGGCAGGACGTCACGGTCGTGGGCCGCACCGAGCAGGTGACGGGTTCGGGCACGGTGGCCGACGGCGAGCTCACCGCCGCGACCGTCGAGGTCGACCTGGCCAGCATCACCACCGACGAGTCCGCCCGGGACGGCCAGTTCCAGGGCATCCTCGACACCCGTACCTTCCCCACGGCCACGTTCGAGCTCACCGCCCCCGTGGACGTCACCGCGGTGGCCGACGGCGAGACCGTCACCGTGGACGCACCCGGCTCGATGACCATCAAGGACGTCACCCGCGACGTCACGGCCGGCCTGGAGATCCGCCTGGTCGCCGACGGCGACGACGTCGTCGCCGAGCTGGCCGCGACCGTGCCGGTCACGTTCGCCGACTACGACGTCCAGGCCCCCGACCTGGGCTTCGTCACGGTCGAGGACACGGGCTTCGTCGAGGCCGAGCTGACCCTGTCCCGCTGAGCGCCGCGGGCCCTCGAACGGCCCCGGGCCGCCCGGAGGCGCCCGGGAACCCGGGCGTGGGCGCCCGTACCGGCCCCGCGCCCGCACCTGCTTCAATGCGAACGTGAACGACCACGCTTTCGACGCCCTCACCGCCGACCGCCTCCGCGCGAACGGCAGCCTCAAGTGGACGGCCTTCCCGGGCACCATCGGCGCCTGGGTCGCGGAGATGGACTTCCAGGTCGCGCCCCCGATCGCCGCCGCGCTGCACGACGCCGTGGACCGCGGCCTGCTCGGCTACCTCCCGCCGGCGCTCGTGACGGGGATGTCCGAGGCGTACGCGCGGTTCGCCGCCGACCGCTACTCCTGGACCGTGGACCCGGGGCGGGTCCGGCCCGTGTCCGACGTGCTGACCGCGCTGGCCGAGGTCGTCAAGCACTTCTCCCGGCCCGGTTCGCCGGTGATCGTGCCCACGCCGTCGTACATGCCGTTCCACACCCTGCCGGGCGAGCTGGGCCGCAAGGTCATCCAGGTCCCGATGCTGCGCGACGCCGAGGGCCGGTACGCCTACGACCTCGACGCGCTGGACGCCGCGTTCCGCGCGGGCGGGCACCTGATGATCCTGTGCAACCCGCACAACCCGATCGGCCGGGTGCTGGAGCCCGCCGAGATGCTCGCCGTCGCCGAGGTGGTCGACCGGCACGGCGGCCGCGTCTTCGCCGACGAGATCCACGCCCCGCTGGTGCACCCGGGCCGCCGGCACGTGCCGTACGCCTCGCTGAACGAGACGACGGCGGGGCACACCGTCACCGCCACGTCCGCGTCGAAGGCGTGGAACCTGCCCGGCCTGAAGTGCGCCCAGCTCGTGCTCTCGAACGACGCCGACGCGCGGCTGTGGCACCAGGTGGGCGAGCGTGTCGAGGAGGGTCCCTCGACCCTCGGCATCCTGGCCAACCAGGTCGCGTACGACGACGGCCGCGACTGGCTGGACGACGTCGTCGCCTACGTGCGCGGCAACGTCACGCGGCTCGGCGAGCTGCTCGACGGGACGGGCATCGGCTACCGCGCGCCCGAGGGGACGTACCTGGCCTGGCTGGACTGCCGCGGCCTGGACCTGCCGGGCGAGCCCGCGAGCGCCGCCGCCTGGTTCCAGGAGCACGCGGGCGTGGTCCTGGTCGACGGGGCGGAGTGCGGGGACGCGGGCCGCGGTTTCGTGCGGTTCAACGCGGGCATGCCGCGCCCGCTCGTCGAGGAGGCGGCGCGGCGGATGCGGGCCGCGCTGCACGCCTGACGGCGAGCGCCTGCCTTTTTTCGAGGCCTAAGTTTCTTCGCTCTCAGTTGGCTGAGAGC
>NZ_JBHVEG010000178.1:0-13109 GCF_042802395.1 Promicromonospora sp. NPDC057488 | reverse complement strand
GTCTTGAGATCGGTCGGTTCTTCGACCGATCTCAAGACAAGGGACCGAAACCGATGTCAGGCGTGAGGCGGGTGGCTGAGCTGTGCGGGGTGCGGGGCTACCGACCAGCCACCTCAGCACCAGCCCCCAGCAGCACCGAGCGCCACGCACCCCGCAGAGCTCAAGGCATGGGACCGGTCGCTCGAGGTCGCGTCATGAGCAAGTGGCGCGGTTCGGCGTCGCGGCTCGGTACGTTGCGCGCATGACAGCGCCCTTGATCCTGGTCCCGTCGGACCCGTTGGCTCCGCGAGCCCCCGACCAGCACTTCTTGCGGGAGGCGGATGCCGCACGGCAGGCGGGCATTGACCTCGCGGTCGTGGACCACGACGCGATCCTCGCCGGAGACGTCCGCGCCGCGGTGCGCCGGGTGGCGGCGTCGGACGGCGTTCGGCCCGGGTGGTACCGGGGCTGGATGCTTCCCTCAGGGGCGTACGGACGGCTCGGCGCGGCGCTGGAGACGCGGGGCGTCCGGCTGTGCACCGACCCCGCCGCCTACCGGACGGCGCACGAGCTGCCCGGCTGGTACGACACCTTCGCGGACCTGACGCCGGCGAGCGTCTGGATGCCGTGGACGGCGGGAATCGCGCCGACGCCGGGTGACATTGGCGCGCTGGTCGCGGATCTCGGTGGTGGCCCGGGGGTGGTGAAGGACTACGTGAAGTCGCGCAAGCACGAGTGGGACGAGGCGTGCTTCGTGCCTGAGCTTTCCGATGCTGCGACCGCCGCGCGGGTCATCGCGCGGATGGTCGAGCTCCAGGGTGCCGACCTGTCGGGCGGGATCGTCGTGCGTGCCTTTGAACAGTTCTTGTCCGACGACGACGGGCGCGCCCTGGAGGCCCGGGTCTGGTGGGTGGCGGGTGCGCCGGTGCTGGTCACGCCGCACCCCGACGCGCCGGCCGGCACGACGGTCGAGGTGCCGGCGGAGGCGCTCGACGGCGTCAGGGCCTGCGTGCGAGCGCTGGGCGCCCCGTTCGTGACGACGGACCTCGCGCTGCGGTCGGACGGCGAGTGGCGCGTGATCGAGGTCGGGGACGGGCAGGTCAGCGACCTGCCGGCGGATCAGGAGCCGGGGGTACTGGTGGGGGCACTCGCTGCGGCGGGGTGAGGTGCGCAACTCGCCCCGCAGCCGGCCCGGAGTCCTTCAGCGGTTCTCCTGGATCATCTCGGCCGACGCGTGGATGCACATCATGCGCAGCGTGCCGGTGCCGGTGTTCTTGAAGCCGTGCCAGACGTCCGGCTGGACCACGGCGGTGTCGCCCGCATGGGCGACGATGGTCTCGTCGCCGACGGTGATCGTGGCCTCGCCCTCCAGGACCGACCAGGTCTCGCTGTACGGGTGCCGGTGCAGCCCGGGGCCCTGGCCGGGGTCGTTGGTGACGAGGAAGAACGAGACGCCGGACCCGTGGTCGCGGCCCTCGAAGCGCAGGGTGCGCGACCCGGAGATGCGGATGGTGTCGGCGGTGACGATCGCGGCCATGTCTGACTCCTTGAGAAGCGGGAGCCGGCCCGTGCGGCCGGCGTGACCCCAGCCTCGTCGGGGTCGCGTCGGCGCACTACGGTTTCGACGTGCATCGAAACATGGTGGAGTTCCGGCTCGCGCCCGACGACATCTCGGCCATCCGGTTCGGCGTCTCGCCCGGTCACGAGCTCGCTCACGCCGTGCGGGTGCTCGTGCAGCCGCAGTACCACCCGCTTCAGTGGGGCTGGCTGCGCCGGGCGCGTGACCAGGCGCCGTCGCGCGCCTTCGAGATGATGCGCCTGCTCGTCGGCCCGGACGGGTACATGCCGGACTTCCTCACCTCCACACCCGGCTGGGACCTCGGCCCCGAGGAAGAGCTGGCCCGCCTGCGCGACGCCGATCTCGGCCCGCTGCGCGTCGACGTCCTGAAGCGCGTCGACCGCACGACCGGGACCGACCAGCGCCTGCTGCGCGCGATGGCGGACGACCCGGAGCGCACCCGGTCCGCCGCCGCGGACGCCTGGGAACAGTGCTGGGACGCGCTGCTCGCCCCGTACTGGCCGCAGCTCGAGCGGATCCTGCGGGCCGACGTCGGGGTGCGCTCCCGGCGCGCGACGACGGACGGCCTCGGCGCGATGGTCGAGACCCTGCACGAGGCCGTGAGCTGGGCCCCGCACGCCGTCCGGGTGCGGCTGCGCCTGCACGGCGAGGTGCTCGACTGCGCGGGCAGCGGACTCGTCCTGGTGCCGTCGGTCATGGCGCCCCGCTGCTCCGTCGTCACCGAGCCGCCGGCCCAGCCCACCCTGTTCTACCCGGCGCTCGGTGTCTCCGAGCGGTGGGCCGACGACGGACCCGGCACCGCAGAGGCGCTCGCCCGCCTGCTCGGGGCGGGCCGGGCGGGCGTGCTGCTCGCGCTGCGTGCGCCGCTGTCCACGAGCGAGGTCGCCGCCGCGTGCGGGCTCGCCGTGTCGACGGCGTCGCACCACCTCGCGCTGCTGAGCGCAGCCCGGCTCGTGGATGCCCGGCGCGACGGCGCGCGGGTGCTGCACGTCCGGACGCCGCTGGGGGAGGCGCTGGTCGGGGGCTGAGCCGCCTACGTGGCGGTCGGGCCCGGCCGGGTCCGACCGACGACCGTCCAGGCGGTTGCCGAGACTTCGAAGGGCCCCTCGGACAGAAGCTCGCGGCAGCGTCCCTCGACCGCCCTCCGGGCGTCCGGGTCGAGGCCGGCGACGTAGTCCCCGGCGAGTCCCACACCCAGGGTGTACGGCTCCCACCACTCGGCGAAGCCGGTGTACGCCGAGGTGACCGTGAGCTCGTGGGACCGGGGATCCTCCAGGCCGGCGGCCCGGAACAGGTCGGCAAGCTGGCCGGTGCGGGCGCCGACGGCACCCGCCTCGTCGAAGGCGCCCGGGTCGACGTCCCGGGCGGCACGCCAGAACGTGGACAGCGGCGCGCGCTCGCCGCCGAAGTCCCAGACGCTCGCGGAGACCTCACCACCCGGCCGCGTCACCCGGGCCATCTCCCGCAGCCCCGCCACTGGGTCGGTCATGAAGGGCACCACGAGCTGCGCGAGCGTCAGGTCCACGGCGCCGTCGTCGAACGGCAGTGCCTCGGCCACTCCGTGCCGGACGTCGACGCCGGGGCACCGCCGTCGGGCCGCCTCGACGAACGGGACCGACGGATCTACCGCGGCGACGTCGTCCGGACCGAGCCGGCGAACCAGCCGCTCGGTCACCGCGCCCGGCCCGCAGCCGACGTCGAGCGCACGCTGACCGTGCCGCGGGTCGACCAGGTCGACCAGCTTCTCCGCGAGCGGCTCGGAGTACCTGCCCATGAATCGCGTGTAGGACTCGGCCGCGACGTCGAAGGCCATGGGTCGACTCTACGACCCGGACTCCGAGGCCGCGTCGACCCCGCGCGGGACCAGGAACGCTGCGCTTATGGTTTCGATGGCCTGCTTCCACCGACGGTCAGGAGAACAGTGCTCGACTCCGACTCCCTCCCGGACCTCGCCAGTGATCTGATCTCCCGCGGCGGCAAGGTTCTGGACCGCATCGCCGTCGACGCTCAAGAGGCCCGTGCACTCGTTCAGGTGTCCGCCGGCCGCTTTCCGGTGGAGTTCGTCGTCGACCTTCGGGGCCTTGCGCGATACATCGAATCGGCGCGGGGGAGCGCACACGATGTCTTTCCCGATGTCGACCCGATCGAGGGTGGGCTTCGGCTGGCATCCGAGAATCTGTGGGCGGAGGTCGAGTCCGGAGAGGCAAGGGTGCTTTCGGTCGGTGTGGACCGGCAAGGCCAGATCTGGCGCCGCACGGAGCCCCCGTCGCAGCGGAGTCCTTTGCCCCCTGGCGACTACCGCTGGACTGCGGGTCGAAAGCTGGACCAGGGCCGTGGTGGGATCTGAGCCATGCCCCTGATCCATGTCATGAACGCCTCGCCGCGCGACGACGAGACGAAGCGACAGCTCGTCGCGGAGCTCACCGAGACGTACGCCCGGGTGATGCGCATGAAGCCGGACACGATCCGGGTGCTCATCCAGGAACTACCCCGTGAGAACTGGGGAGTCGGTGGCGTCACGCTTGCTGACTCCGGCCAGGACGAGAGCCTGCCCGACTGACACCACTCGGAGGCGGCGGTCGGTGCGAAGCCGGCGCTAGTAGCGTCGGGCAAACGATCGAGGCCCCGAACTCCCAGGTCATCTGGGTGTTCGGGGCCTCTGGATGCTCCCGCGGTTGGACTTGAACCAACGACCGTCCGATTAACAGTCGGATGCTCTGCCAGCTGAGCTACGCGGGATCGAGTTCACCCGTCCCGTTGACCGGGTGGGCGACCGGTGAAAACTCTAACAGGTCTCAGCCGGTAGTCCCGACTCGAATCCGCCCCTGACGACAGCGTTCTCGATCACACCCCGCCGACCGCGCACGGAAGTCACGGTCTACCCAGTCATCCGGAGTCGAAGAGCCGCCAGATTCCGGCGTAATCGCTGGGTGGACCGTGACTTTCGCGGCCCGCCCCGCCCGCGCCCGGCCCGCCACGCCGCCCCGCGCCCGCCCGGCCTCACCGCCCCACCATCCCCATCCCCGCCTCGTTGTACCGGTCGCCCAGTACCCCGACCCGCGCAGCCAGTCCGTTCAGGTCCGCCACGTCGTCGGCCGACAGCGCCACACCGGTAGCCCCCGCGTTCTCCTCGACCCGCCCCAACCGGCGCGTCCCCGGGATCGGCACGATCCACGGCTGCTGCGCCAGCAGCCAGGCGAGCGCCACCTGGCCCGGCGTCGCGCCCTGGGCCTCCGCGAGGGCGCGCACATGCTCCACGAGCACCTGGTTCGCGTCTCGGTTGGCGGCGGTGAACCGCGGGATCGACGCCCGCATGTCGTCGGCCGTGAACGACGTCGTCGCGTCGACCGCCCCCGTCAGGAACCCGCGCCCGAGCGGGCTGAACGGCACGAACCCGATGCCCAGCTCGGCCAGCGTCGGCAGCACCTCCGGCTCCGGGTCGCGGGTCCACAGCGAGTACTCGCTCTGCACCGCGGTGACCGGGTGTACCGCGTGCGCCCGGCGGATCGTGGCCGGGCTCGCCTCCGAGAGCCCGAAGTGCCGCACCTTGCCGGCCTCGATCAGCTCCTTGACCGTGCCGGCGACGTCCTCGATCGGCACGTCGGGGTCCACCCGGTGCTGGTAGAACAGGTCGATCACGTCGGTCCGCAGCCGGCGCAGCGAGGCGTCGGCGACGGCGTGGATGTGCTCGGGCCGGCTGTTCAGGCCCACCGTGGCGCCGTCCTCGATGCGCCAGCCGAACTTGGTGGCGATCACCACCTCGTCCCGCACCGGTTCCAGCGCCTCGCCGACCAGCTCCTCGTTGACGTACGGCCCGTAGACCTCGGCGGTGTCGAACAGGGTGACGCCGCGCTCCACGGCGCCCCGCAGCACGCCGATCATCTCCTCGCGCGTACCGGGGTTGGGGCCATAGCCCTCCGACATCCCCATGACGCCGAGCCCGACGGCGGAGACCTCCAGGCCCTGGCCGAGCGTGCGGTGGTGCATGACGGTCTCCTTCGCGAGGTCAACGGCAGTTCAGCGGTCACACGCTAGTCCCGCGGCCCGACGGGGGGACTCCCCGGCGTCGTCCGCGTGTTGCACCGTGAGGGTGACCGGTCGCGTCCTGCGGCCGGGCCAGGCGGCGCCAGGGGCGCCCGGAAGGAGCAGCGATGAGCTGGACCCAGCAGGAGCTGAGCACCGTCGACCGCACCGACGAGCTGCAGGTGTCGTCCTACCGCCCGGACGGGACCCTGCGCCCGTTCGTGATCATCTGGACGGCGCGGCTGGGCGACGACGTCTACGTCCGCTCCGCCTACGGCCCGGACAACGGGTGGTTCCGCCGCGCCAAGGCCTCGGGCACCGGCCGCGTGCGGGTGGGCGGCGTCGAGCGCGACGTCCGCTTCGAGGTCCCGGACGACGGCGTCCACGCGTCGCTCGACGACGTCTACCGCGCCAAGTACGCCAGGTACGAGAAGAACGTCGTCGACACCGTGGTCGGCCCGGCCGTCGTGGGGACGACGCTGCGCGTGGTGCCGCAGGACTGACGGGAGACCCGCTCGGGCAGACTCAGGCCGGCAGTCCCGCCGCGCTGCGCACCCGCGCCTCGGCGGCGTCGATCATCCGCGCCATGTCCGGGTCGGCCAGGTCCACGCCGTTCCCGCCGATCACCTGGGAGAACAGCTCGCCGTCGACCCGGCGCCGCACCGCCACGCGGGCGGACCGCCCGCCCGGCAGCTTGACGGGCTCGGCGAGCACCACCGACCACTGCACCCGCTCCCGCAGCACCTGCGGCAGCACCGTGCGGCGGCCGTCGAGGGCGATCGGCGTCGGCTCGTCGCCGTCCACCCAGTGCACCCGGATCACGTTGGAGTCCGTGTCGTAGGTCGCCCGGTCCACGTCGGCCCACTCCCGGTGCACGACGACGGAGGGCGCACCCCGCGACTCCGTGTCGCCCTTCGCGGTGGGCGCCTCGGGCGCGGAGATCAGCAGGAGCTCGGCGCGCGTGGCGAAGGCCCAGGCCTCGCCCGCGGACGTGACCAGCGGGGCCTGGGCCAGCACCGAGTCGGTGCGGTGCGAACGGACGGCGCGGCGGACCGCCTTCTGCGGGCGGTGCGCGAACCACGAGCTGAACCCCATGGGGTCCACGTTAGTGGCGACTCGCGGCACCGTCCGCCAAGGACACTCAGGCCCGCACCCGGTCCGTCCGCCAGTACGCGCAGAAGTCGATCCGCGACTTCGGCACCCCGGCCGCCAGGCAGTGCGCCCGCGCCGCAAGCGTGAACGACGCCTCGCCCACCACGTACACGTACGCGGCCGGGTCCACGCGGGTCGCGCGCAGCGCGTCGAGCGCCGTCGCACCGGCGGGCCGGCCGCCGTCGCGCACCAGCCAGCGGACGTCGACGGCGGGCAGCGCCCGCCGGTCGGCCGCGTGCGGCACCTCCAGCAGGTACGTGGCGTCGCGGCCCGCGAGCGCGTGCGCGATGCCCTCGACGCCGGGCAGGCCCGACTCGTCGGCGATCACGAGCACCGGCCCGGCGTGCTCGTCGGCGTCGAAGATGCGGCCCTGGTCGAGCAGCCCGACCCGCTCGCCCGTGCGGCACCGCTGCGCCCAGCGGGCGCCGGCGCCGTCCACCTGGCCGGCCGCGTCCCGGTGCACCACGAAGTCGACGTCGAGCTGCCAGCGGCCGCCCACCCGGCGCGCCTCGCGCACCGTGTAGTTGCGGACGGCGGGGCGGGTCGCCTCCGGCATCGCGAGCAGCCGCGCGTACCAGCCGTCGGCCGGGCCGAACGGCAGGTCCAGCTCCTGTCCGACGCCGGCGAAGAACAACCGGAACCAGTGGTCGTGGCCGAAGTGCTCGAACTCGTCCTCGAAGCCGTCCCCGGTGCTCTGCACCGTGACCCGGCGGAACCCGGGGGAGACGGCGCGGCTGGCGACCACCTCGAACGTGCGGACCTGCGCGGCGGCGGGCTTGAGCGGCCGCCGGGTCGGCACCGGCCGGGCCGGCACGGGCGGGGCCAGAACGGCCGGCGCCGTGAGCGTCATCGCCATCAGCCCAGCGCCTCCTCGATCAGCGGCGTAAGCTCCTGCAGGGCGTAGAGCTGCGCGGCGGGCGTGCCCAGCGAGTACGCGGCCGAGAGGTCGTCGCCGATCACGACGGAGCGGCCGTCGGCGACCGCCGGGATCTGCTTCCAGCCGGCGTCCTCGGTGATCTCCTTGGCGTCGATCCAGATGGGGAACGCGACGATCAGGTCGGAGTCCAGCAGGTCGAGCTGCTCCTCGGAGATCCGCACGCTCCAGCCGTTCTCCTCGACCGGGAGGTCGGTGATGGTGGGGCTGGCCGCGAAGCCGAGCCGCTCCATGAACAGCGAGCGCCCGTCGTTGACGTACGCGCCCCAGCCCTCGCTGGTGCGGGTGGCGGCGGTGAACGTGGTGCCGTCCCACTCGGGGTGGTCGGCGGCCGCCTTCTCGAAGGCCTCGTCGACCCCGGCGAGCAGCTCGTCGCCCTGCTCCGGCACGCCCAGGGCCTGGGCGATCATCGTCACCTGCTGGTCGTAGTCCGTGTGGTACGAGTCGCCGCCCTCGGGGACGCCGACCGTCGGTGCGATGGACGAGAGCCGCTCGTAGCGCTCCTCGTCGCCGGAGCTGTGCGTGTCGAGGATGAGGTCGGGCTCGAGGGCCGCGACCGCCTCGTAGGACAGCTCCAGGGTGCCGAGGATCTCGGGCGCCTCGTCGTACAGACCCTCTGACCAGGGGCCGACGCCCTCGCCGCCGAAGGCGAGCCAGTCCGACGCGCCGACCGGTTGCACGCCGAGCTCCAGCGCGACCTCCGCGTCGCCCCAGCCGAGCGCGACGACGCGTTCCGGCTTCTCGTCGATCGTCACCCCGTCGAACTTGGTGTCGACCGTGACCGGATAGGCCCCGCCGGCGTCCGCGGAACCCTCCGCGGACGGCGAGCCCTCCGCGGTGGAGCACGCGGTGAGTGCGAGGACGGGGACGGCCAGGGCTGCGGCGAGCAGGCGTGGGAAACGCATCGGGGCGGAGCTCTCTTCCGTGGAACGGGTACGTACAGGTGGACGCGGTGCCGGAACACTGCCTGATTAGGTTAGCCTAACCTCCGTTATGCCCACTTCAACGGTCCAGCACCCCGTCGCGACCCGCTACCTCGCACTCGGTGCCGGTACCGTCGCGCTCCTCGTCGTGATCGTCGCCAGCCTCGCCATCGGCAGCAGGCCGGTCCCGCCCGACGTCGTCGTCGCGGCCCTGCTGGGCCAGGACGTCCCCGCCGGGGACTGGCGGGCGGTCGTCGAGCTGCGCGTCCCGCGCACCGTCATCGGCTGCGCGGTCGGCATCGCGCTCGGCGTCGCCGGCGCCCTCATCCAGGCGGTCACCCGCAACCCGCTCGCCGACCCCGGGATCCTCGGCGTCACCGCCGGGTCGTCGTTCTTCGTGGCCCTCGGCGTGGTGCTGCTCGGCCTGAGCAGCCCCGAGCAGTACATCTGGCTCGCACTGGCCGGAGCACTCGTCGCGACCGTCGCCGTCGCCCTGGTCGGCGGCTCCGGCGGGGCCCGGGTCGACCCCGTCCGGCTCACGCTGGCCGGCGTCGCGCTCACCGCCGTGCTGGCCGGCGTCGTCTCCGGCCTGCGCATCTCGGCCCCGCGCACGTTCAACGCCCTCCTGACCTGGGAGACCGGGTCACTGGTGGACCGCGGCTGGCAGGTGGCCGGGCCGGTGCTCCCGTTCATCGCGATCGGCCTGGTCACGGCCCTGCTGCTGGGCGGCTCGCTGAACGCACTCGCCCTCGGCGACGACGTCGCCACCGCGCTCGGCTCCACCGTCTGGGTCACCCGCGTGGGCGCCGTCCTGGCGGTGACCCTCCTGGCCGGCGGCGCGACGGCGATCGTCGGGCCCATCTCGTTCATCGGGCTGATGGTGCCGCACGTCGCCCGCTGGATCGCCGGGCCCGACCAGCGCTGGATCATCGGGCTGACCCTGATCCTCGCGCCCGCGCTGCTGCTCACCGCCGACGTGCTCGCCCGCGTGGTGCTCTGGCCGGGGGAGATGCCCGTGGGTATCGTCACCGCGTTCGTCGGGGCCCCGGTGCTCATCGCGCTGGTCCGCCGGCAGAAGGCGTTCGCGCTGTGAGGGCGGCACCCCGCGCGACGACGGTCGCCCTGCTCCTCACGGCCGCGACGACCGTGCTGGCGGTCGCGGCGCTCATGCTCGGCGACTACCCGCTCACCGTGCCCCAGGTGCTCACCGCCCTGACCGGGACCAGCGGCTTCGAGTCCACGATGGTGCTCGAATGGCGGCTGCCGCGCGTCACGGCGGCGATCCTGTTCGGGGCGGCGCTCGCGATCTCCGGCGCGCTGTTCCAGACGCTGACCCGCAACCCGCTCGGCTCGCCCGACCTGATCGGCTTCGCCACCGGCTCCTACACCGGGGTCATCGTGGTCACGGTGGTCCTGGGCACCAGCGTGGTGACGACGACGGCGGGCGCGCTCCTGGGCGGCCTCGGCACCGCGATCCTGGTGTACCTGCTGGCCTACCGGCGCGGCGTCCAGGGCTTCCGGCTCATCGTCGTGGGCATCGGCGTCACCGCCATGCTGCACGCCCTGAACACCTGGCTCCTCCTGCGCGCGCAGGAGGAGGCGGCCATGGGGGCAGCGATCTGGGGCACCGGCTCGCTCAGCCTCACCTCGTGGTCCGACGTCGTCCCCGCCGTCGGGGTGCTGCTGGTCACCGCGCCGCTCGTGGTCTGGGCGAGCCGCCCGCTGCGGCAGCTCGAGCTGGGCGACGACGCGGCCGCGGCCCACGGCGTGCGCGTCGAGCCCACGCGGCTGGCGATCATCGGGCTCGGCATCCTGCTCACCGCCCTGGTCACGGCCGCGACGGGCCCCATCGCGTTCGTCGCGCTCGCCGCACCGCAGGTCGCCAGGCGGCTCTACCCCGGGGCCGGCATCCCGCTCGTGCACTCCGCCCTGACCGGCGCGTTCCTGCTGCTCGGCGCCGACCTCCTGGCGCAGTACGTCCCGGCCCAGCCCGTGCCCGTCGGCGTCGTCACCGTCGTGCTCGGCGGCCTCTACCTGCTCGTCGTGCTGGTCCGGGAGGCGAGGCGCGCATGACCGCTCCGCCGCGCCCCGCACCCCGGCCGAACCACCCGACGAACCACCCGCCGAACGACCCGAACCGCCCGGAGGACCCGATGGAACCATCCCGGCTGCGCGCCGACGACGTCACGCTCGCCTACGACGGCCGCGTCGTCTCCCAGGGCCTGGACCTCGCCGTGCCCGATGGCTCGTTCACCGTGATCGTCGGGCCGAACGCCTGCGGCAAGTCCACCCTGCTGCGCGGGCTCGCCCGCCTGCTGCGTCCCGCAGCGGGCCGGGTGGTGCTCGACGGGCGCTCGGTGGCCGAGCTGCGCACCAAGGAGGTGGCGCGGCAGGTCGGGCTGCTGCCGCAGACCGCCGTCGCGCCCGACGGCATCACGGTCGCCGACCTGGTCGCGCGCGGCCGCTACCCCCACCAGGACCTGTTCCGCCGCGACGCCGCCGCCGACCGGGCCGCGGTGGCCGCGGCGCTCGCCGCCACCGGCACCGAGGAGCTCGCCCTGCGGCCCGTCGACGAGCTGTCCGGTGGGCAGCGCCAGCGGGTCTGGGTGGCCATGGCGCTCGCCCAGGAGACGCCGCTGCTCCTGCTCGACGAGCCCACGACCTACCTCGACATCGCGCACCAGATCGAGCTGCTCGACCTGTTCGCGCGGCTCAACGACGAGGGCGCCACGCTCGTGGCGGTGCTGCACGACCTCAACCACGCGGCCCGCTACGCGACCCACCTGGTGGTGATGAAGGACGGCGCCGTGGTTGCCTCCGGGGCCCCGCAGGAGATCGTCACGGCCGACCTGATCGAGGAGGTGTTCGGCCTGCCCTGCGTCGTGATCGACGACCCGCTCACCGGCCGTCCGCTCGTGGTGCCGCACAGTGCGTCGACGCGACGTAGTTCACCCTCTGAACGGTCGGCGGAGGCCCCCCGGGTGCCGTAGGTTCGAGCCTCGTGACCTTGACGAACGCCGCGCCTTCCGCCCAGCCCACGGACGGGAAGCCGGACGGTTCGGCAAGAGAGCGGCGCGAGGCGAAGGCCCGCCGCCGGCGCGCCCTGCGGATGACCCTCGCGGCCACCATCGTGGTCGTCGTCCTGCTCGGCCTGGCCGGGCTCGCCTGGTACCTGGTGTCCGACGTCGAGGACCTCGGCACGCAGAACGTCGCGGCCCGTGACCTGCTGGCCTCGTCCGAGGCGCGGGTGGCCGACCCGGCGACCCGCGAGGCCCTCGCGGAGCAGATCGCGGCGGCCGACGCCCTCCTGGCCGAGCCGTTCCTGACCCGGCTCACCATGGGCACGGCGGAGGCCGGCGAGGCGCTCGGCGCGGCGTCGGACGCCGTCCGCGGGTCCATGGTGGACCTCGCCCGGCACGAGGTGACCATGGCCCGCAAGGGCCTCGCTGCGGCGACCGGCCGCGGCGAGAAGGTCTACGCCGCGACGGAGGGCAAGGGGGCCGACGACTCCGTCCGGTCCAGCCTGCGCGCCGCCCTGGACACCGGCACCGCGGCCGACGCCGCCGCGAGCACGGCCTTCACCGGCACGGACCTCGAACGGCTGGGCGAGGCCGAGTACGACCTGAGCACCAAGCGCTCCGTCGTCACGGCCGCCACGGAGGCGATGTCCACCGCGCAGGACGCGGTGACCTGCCCGGCGCCGGACCAGGTGTGGGACCCGGACAGCGGCAAGCTGCAGAAGGACCAGCTGGCCCGCATCCCGTGGGCGCCCGACTTCGTCGTCCGGGCCGACGTGCTGGACGGTCTGATCGCGCTCGACAAGGCCTTCCAGGCTGAGTTCGGCACGCACCTGACGATCAACTCGGCCTACCGCTCGTACGCCTCCCAGGAGCAGCTGTACGACCCGTCGTCGCCCATCGCCGCGCCGCCCGGCTGCTCGAACCACGGCCTCGGGCTCGCGGTCGACATCGGCGGCGGCGTCGAGACGTTCGACACCCCGCAGTACAGCTGGCTCAAGACCCACGCCGAGGACCACGGCTGGATCCACCCGGCGTTCGCCGAGCCGAACGGCCGCGTGCCGGAGCCGTGGCACTGGCAGTCGGTGCTGGCGCGCGAGAGCTCCTGACCGGCGTATTTCCAGGGATATCGCCACGGTTTGACCGTCTTGTCGGTTTCGACGTGCGAGTGACCCGGGGCCGGGGGAGGGTCGATACAACGCGGCGCGACCCAGCGCCCGCGCGTTGGAAGGAGAACCATATGCCCGGCTGGCTCATCCTCATCCTGATCGGCGTGGCCCTCGTGATCCTCGGAGTGGCCACCGAGATCGGTCAGTTCCTGATCTGGATCGGCGTGATCGTCCTCGTGGCGAGCCTGATCATCGGCCTGGTGGGTCGCAGGCGCGTCTAGCGCCTCACGCACGGTTCGACTCCCGCCGGTGCCGCGCCCCCTTCCGGGCGGCGGACCGGCGGCGTCGGGGTCGGCCGCGGGTTCCCCGCAACGGCCGCCCCCCGCGGCGAGC
>NZ_JBHVEG010000177.1:0-13121 GCF_042802395.1 Promicromonospora sp. NPDC057488 | reverse complement strand
CCACAGCTGTTCCTGCCAGCAGGCCCTCTCTCGTGGCAGGAACCGCTGTGGTCAACGCCCAGGTCCAGGACCGGGCGCCAGCGGGGCCGGACGCCCGGTCCGCGCGTTGCCGACAGCGATCCGGGCCTGGCGGAGTGATCGGTACGACGTCAGACGGTCGGTAGAACGTCAGGTGGTCGGCAGTTCGAGCTGCCGACCACCTGACATTCTGCCGACCGGCCCGACAGGGTGAGGTTCAAGTCGAGGTTGAGGGTTCGCGGCGGCTCAGCCTCAGGCCGAGGTTGAGGGTTGCCGTGGGGCGAGGTCGCCCCGCGTCACGCCGCCGCGTCCCCATCCGCGGCCGACACCTCGCCGGCGCCGAAGCGGAACAGCGGGTCCGTGGTGTCGAACGGGACGTCACTGCGGGACGCCTCGACCGCCGCGGCGGACCGCGGCAGGTCGAACGGCAGCCGGCCCTCGGGCGGCACCGCACCGGTCAGCGCGTCGAGCAGCGCGGGCGCGCCCACACCGAACGTGACGACCAGGGTGTCCGCGTGCGGCAGCAGCGGCGTCAGGACCGCGGGCCGGTCCAGGTGCACGTCGACCACCGTCGGCACCAGCCCGGCGACCTCCGCGACGTGGGCGACGACGTCGTCGGGGAACTCGAGCGACCCCGCGTGGAAGAAGCTCTCGAAGCCCGGGCCGCGCTCCTCGTACGGCGCCTCGAGGCGCAGCAGCGCGACGTCGGCCTCCGCCGGGGTGGCGACGCGCCGGAACCCGGCCACCTCGCCGTCGGGCACGCCCTCCGCGTACAGGCGCAGGCCCGGCGCGAGCGGCAGGCCCGCCGCTCCCCCGGACCCGGACCCCGACCCCGCGTCGCGCAGCACCGTCACCGACCGGGACTGCGCCCGCCGCCCGGCGGCGACCAGGTCGGCCCGCCCGACGACGACGGCGGCCGCGCCCTCGTCCACGTACCGCTGGTCGTCGAACAGCCCGAGCTCGAACTTCTCGGCCAGCAGGCGTCGCACCGAGGCGTCGATCCGCGCCTCGGGCACCCGCCCCGACTCGACGAGCGAGACGACGTGCTCCGGGCACGCCTCCCCGCCGAGCTGGTCGGCGCCGGCGTCCAGGATCTTCGCGACGCGCTCCAGCGGGCTCAGGTGCTCCACGCCCCAGGCACGGGCCGGGAACGGGAGGCCGAACATCTCGACGTCGGTCACCAGGCCCCAGTCGGTGCAGATGATGCCGTCGAACCCGAGGTGCTCGCGCAGCAGCCGGGTCAGCACGCCCCGGTTGAAGCCGAAGCCGACCTGCTCGACGTCCTCGGGCCCGGAGCCGAGGTCCGCGCGCAGCCCCACCGGCATGCCGTAGTACGGCATCATCTGCCGGGTCCCGGCGGCGAGCAGCGCCTTGAACGGCTCCAGGTGCAGGTCGAACCGGCCGCCGGGGTAGACCTGCTCGCGGCCGTAGGCGAAGTGCGGGTCCTCGCCGTCGAGCTGGGGGCCGCCGCCCGGGAAGTGCTTGGTCATGGTGGACACGCTGGCGGGCCCGAAAGCGCCGTCCAGCCCCGCGTCGCGGGCGACGTCGCCCCCGGCCTGGAGGCCGCGCACGTAGGCGGCGCCCAGGCGTCCGGTGAGGTCGGCGTCCTCGCCGAAGGTGCCGCCGCCGCGCGCCCAGCGGGGCTCGGTCACGAGGTCGACCTGCGGGTGCAGCGCCGTGCGGATGCCGACGGCCAGGTACTCCTGCCGGGCGGCGTCGCCGTGCTCCTCGACGAGCCGCTCGTCGCGGGTCGCGGCCAGGCCCAGCGTCTCGGGCCACTGCGAGAAGGGCCCCGACAGCAGGGCCGCGCCCGGGTTGTCCGTGAAGGAGTGCCGCGGGTCGGACGCGACGGTCACCGGGATGCCCAGCCGCGTCCCGGCCGCGAGCCGCTGCAGGCGGTTGTGCCAGGCCGCGAACTCGCGGGCCGTGGGCGGCGCGGCGAGCACGTTGAGGTGCGTCATGTGCCGCTCGACCACCAGGTCGGACGTGCCGGGCATGCCGTGGTCGGACGGCACGTCGGCCAGGGTCCCGCCCGGGCCCACCTCGACCATGGTCTGGAACATCTGCCCGGCCTTCTCGGCCAGGGTCATGCGCCCCAGCAGGTCGGCGACCCGCTCGGCGACGGGCAGCGCGGGGTCCCGGTAGGGCGCCGTCATCGCGCACCCCGGATGAACATGGTGCTCACGGCGCCGACGACGACCACGACCGCACCCACCAGGAACAGCGACGTGTAGTTGCCGCCCGCCCCGGAGGCCGGGCCGATCGCCAGCAGCGCGGGCGCGAGGGCCGGCGCGAGGGACTGCGGCAGGGCGTTGGCGATGTTGAACACGCCCATGTTCTTGGCGGCCTCGGTGTCCTTGTTGGGCAGCACGTCGGTCACGAGCGCCAGGTCGACGGCGAAGTACGCGCCCAGGCCGGCGCCGAACAGGCCGGCGCCCAGGTACAGGTGCTCGGGCGCGCCCGCGAAGGCGAAGACGAGCAGGCCCGCGCCCGCGAGCACGGTCGAGATGATCACGAACACCTTGCGCCGGCCGGTGCGGTCCGACAGCGCACCGCCCGCGGCGCCGGCCACCAGCAGCACGGCCGCCTGGAGCACCATCAGGCGCAGCTGCCAGCCGAGCGCCGTCGGCTCGTCCATGCCGAACCGGTCCTGCAGGAAGTAGACCTGGTAGCTGTTGTAGAGCGCGAAGCCGAACAGCAGCAGGAAGCGGCCCGCGAAGGCCCAGCCGAAGTCGGGGTGCTTGCGCGGCGAGACCCAGAACCCGGCGAGGAAGCGACCCAGGTGGAACGGCTCGACGTCGGCCGGGTCCAGCCGGCGGTCCTTCAGGACGGCGACCAGGGCCAGCACGCCCGCGATGGCCAGCGCCGTGGGCAGCAGGAACAGCCAGGCCGAGCCGGCGCCGGCCGCCGTCAGCCAGGCGGCGATGCCGATGCCGGCCAGCGGCGCGAGGTTCTGCGCGATGCCGAGCCAGCCGGAGACGCGGGCCCGCAGGCGCTCGGAGACCTGGTCCGGCAGCAGCGCCTGGAGGGCGGCCTGCGTGCCGTTGAACGCCGTCTGGGCGACGGCCCAGCCGATCGCGACGACGGCGATGTTCGGCGCGAGCGCGATGATCGCGATGCCGGCCGAGCCGAGCAGCACGCCCCAGAGCAGCCAGGGGCGGCGCATGCCGAGGCGGGAGGTGGTGCGGTCGGACAGCGCGCCCGCGAGCGGGTTGGCCACGAACGCGAAGAACGCGCCGACGCCGGTCACCAGCGCGAGGTCGGCCGCGCGGGACTCCGGCGTGGACAGGGCGCTGACGCGCAGCGCCAGCGTGCTGATCACCGGCGTCAGGAGCGCGACGTAGAGCGCGAAGAACGCGGCCACGTAGGCGATGACGAGGCCGGTGCCGCCCGCGCGGCGGGGCGCGGCGACGGCGGGGTCGTGCTGCGCGGGACGCGCATCGAGGGTTGCCATGGAGGACTCCTGGGTGGGGCAGCTCTGCCCCGGCTGGTCGGGCTCCCGGCGGGCCGCTGTCGCCAACGGCTACCGGGTGGTAGTTTTTGAATTTCTACCACTCGGTAGGTTTGCAGCGCAACAGTCCAGGCTAAGGAGTGCACACATGACCATCGAGGAGACCACCGAGGCGCCGTCAGCCGCAGGATCGCCCCAGAACTCGCCCTCGACGCCAGGCCGCGCGTTCGACGTCGAGCACGCGCTGGCCGCCCTCACGCTCGAGGAGAAGGCCGCCCTGCTGTCGGGCCTGGACTTCTGGACCACCCAGCCCGTCGACCGGCCCGAGGTCACCGTCCCCGGCGTCATGGTCACCGACGGCCCGCACGGCCTGCGCAAGCAGGCCGAGTCCCCCGACCACCTCGGGCTCGGCACGTCGGTGCCCGCCACCTGCTTCCCGCCGGCGGCCACGCTCGGCTCCACCTGGGACCCCGCCCTGCTGCGCCGCGTGGGCGAGGCGCTGGGCCGCGAGACGCGCGTCAACGACGTCGCCGTGCTGCTCGGCCCCGGCATCAACATCAAGCGCTCGCCCCTGAACGGGCGCAACTTCGAGTACCTCTCGGAGGACCCGGTGATCTCGGGCGAGCTCGGCGCCGCCCTCGTGGCCGGCATCCAGTCGCAGGGCGTCGGCACCTCGCTCAAGCACTTCGCGGCCAACAACCAGGAGGCCGACCGCATGCGCGTCTCGGCCGACGTCGACGAGCGCACGCTGCGCGAGATCTACCTGCCCGGCTTCGAGCGCGTCGTCAAGCGGGCCCAGCCGTGGACCGTGATGTGCTCGTACAACAAGATCAACGACGTCTACGCCTCGCAGAACCACTGGCTGCTGACCGAGGTGCTGCGCGACGAGTGGGGCTTCACCGGTCTCGTCGTGTCCGACTGGGGCGCCGTGCGCGACCGCGTCGCCGCCGTCGCCGCCGGGCTCGACCTGGAGATGCCCGCCTCGGGCGGCCGGACCGACGCCGAGGTGGTCGCCGCCGTGCGCGCCGGCGAGCTCGACGAGGCAGTGGTCGACGTCGCCGCCCGCCGCGTGCTCAGCCTGGTGGCGCGCTCGCTGCCCGCGCTGGACGCCGCCGCCGCGTCCGGCGAGGGTTTCGACGCCGACGCCCACCACGCCCTGGCCCGCGAGGCCGCGGCCGCGGGCACGGTGCTGCTGAAGAACGAGTCGGCCGACGGTGCCCCGCTGCTGCCGCTGGCCTCGGGCGAGGGGGTCGCCGTGATCGGCGAGCTGGCCCGGACGCCGCGCTACCAGGGCGCGGGATCCTCCCAGGTCAACCCGACGCGGCTCGACGACGCGCTGTCCGCGCTGCGCGCCGCGACGGGCGCCGAGGTGCCGTTCGCGGCCGGCTACACGGTCGACGGCGCCGACGCCGGCTCGGGCACCGACGCCGACGCGCTGCGCGACGAGGCCGTCGAGGTGGCCCGCGCCGCCGGGACGGTGCTGGTGTTCCTGGGGCTGCCCGCCTCGTACGAGTCCGAGGGCTTCGACCGCGCGCACATGGACCTGCCGGCCGAGCAGGTCGCGCTGCTGGAGGCGGTCGCGGCGGTCAGCTCCCGCGTCGTCGTCGTGCTGGCGAACGGCTCGGCCGTCTCGGTGGCCGACTGGCAGCACCTCGCCCCGGCCGTGGTCGAGGGCTGGCTCGGCGGCCAGGCCGGCGGCTCCGGCGTCGTCGACGTGCTGCTCGGCGCGGTGAACCCGGCCGGGCGCCTGGCCGAGACGATCCCGCTGCGGCTCCAGGACAACCCGTCCTACGGCAACTTCCCCGGCGAGCTGGGCCACGTCCGGTACGGCGAAGGCCTGCTGGTGGGCTACCGCTGGTACGACGCGCGGCAGGCGGACGTCGCCTACCCGTTCGGCCACGGCCTGTCGTACACGACGTTCGCCTACTCCGGTGTGGCCGCCGAGGTGCTCCGCACGGACGTCGTGGCGGACGACGAGGCGGCGGTGCGCGTGCGCGTGACCGTGACCAACACCGGCGACCGCGCGGGCGCCGAGGTGGTGCAGGCGTACGTGGCCGACCCTGCCGCCCAGGTGCAGCGCCCCGAGCGCGAGCTCAAGGCGTTCGCCAAGGTCGACCTGGAGCCTGGCGAGTCCCGCGAGGTCACGTTCGACCTCAGCGGCCGCGACCTGGCCTACTGGCACCCCGTGCTGCGCCGCTGGGTGGTCGAGGGCGGCGAGTTCGAGGTCGCCGTGGGCACGTCGTCGCGCGACCTGCGCGGCTCGGCGACCGTGGTGGTCGACGGCGAGGACGTGCGCCTGCCGCTGGAGCCGCTGTCCACCGTCAACGAGGCGCTGGACCACCCCGTCGTCGGGCCGCGGATCGAGGCCCTGGTGCACGGCGGCGGCGTGGCCGACGACATGCTCGGGATGATCGGCGACATGCCGCTCACGGTCATCGCCGACTTCGGCATGGGCGGGTTCGACCGTGCCGGCCTGGCTGCGCTGCTGGCCGAGGCGAACGGCTGACGGTTCCGGCGCCGGGCTCGGCCGGAGCCCGGCGCCGGTCCGGCGCCGTCAGTGCGGGACGAGGTCAGCGCAGGATGAGGTCCAGGTAACCGCGCAGGTCGGCGGCCATGTCCACGCGCTCGGCAGCGGGCCGGTCCAGGGACAGCAGCCACTGCACCTGCAGCCCGTCCATGAGCGCCACCACGGTGCGCGCCGCCTGGTCCGGGTCCACCCCGGGGGCGAGGCCGCCGCGCGCGGCCCGCTCCCGCAGGAGCTGGGACTGCTCGTCCAGCACGCGCTGGTAGCGGCGGCGGAAGTACTCGTGCGCGGGGTGGTCCGGGGAGGTCGCCTCCGTGGACAGGCCCGCGAACAGCTCGACCAGCGGACGGCGCAGCCGGTTGCGCTCCACGAGGTGCAGCAGCGCCTCGAAGTAGTCGAAGCCGCGCTCGATGTCCTCCTGGAAGGACTGCTCGTCCACGGCGTCCCGGTACTCCAGCACGGCCTCCAGCAGGGCGGCCTTGTTCGGGAAGTGGTGCAGCAGGCCCGGGTGCGAGATGCCGACCCGGGCCGCGATGTCCCGCAGGGAGGCGCCGTGGAAGCCGACGTCGGCGAACACGAGGATCGCCGTGCGGATGATCTCCTGCTGCGTCGCGCGGCCCTTGGCGTACCCACCACGCTGGCCGGTGGTGGAGGCGCCGGTCCTGGTGGACGGGCCGGTCTGAGCGCTCACGGACATGCGCCCAAACTACCCCGGCCGGGGCCGCGCGACGGACTCAGGAGGTTCCGCTCAGGCTCAGACGAGGCGCGCGCTGGCCACGAGCTGTGCGCCGACGTCCAGGCGGACGTCGGCGATGCGGACGCCGTCCGGCAGCTTCTCGGCGAGGTCGATGTCGCGGCTCGTCGCCGCCTCGACCTTGCCGCGCACGGTGCCGAGCAACGCGGCGACGATCGGGTTGCCGCTGTTGAGCTGCACGTCGCGCACCGCGAGCACCAGGTTCTCGTCGAGGCTGACCGACGCCGTGGCCTGCACGCGGGCCGACAGGAAGATGCCCTTCTTGATCGCGGCATCGATCCGGAGCGTGGCCGCCCGCGGCCCCTGGGAGACGACGTCGAGGTCCAGCGCCGTCAGGGTGATGCCCTGCTGCAGCAGCACGACGGCGGCCACGCCGCGCACGGTCGCGACCAGGCCCGCCTTGTCGACGGCGACCCGGGCGTGGCCGGAGACCGGGTGGTCGGCGTCGGGCTCGACGGGCTGGATGCCGACGCGGCCGTCCGCGCCCTCGACCCAGTCGAACCGCAGGTCGGTGAGCTCCGCGGTGATGTCCACGGGCAGGTCCACCGCGACGAGCTGGTGCGCGTCGAGGCGCAGGTGGTGCAGGTTCCCGGGCTCGCGCCGGACCACCTCGGGGCGCCAGCGCTTGTCTCCGGACGCCGGCTGGGCGGAGTGGCCGGGCCGGCCGGCGTGGCCGGCCTGGGCGGGGTAGGTGGGCTGGGCGGGCTGGCCGGCGGCCTCGGGCAGGCGCACGACGACGCCCGACAGGTCGATGACCGCGGACGTGATGTCGGCGCCGTCGAGCTCCGCCGTGATCGGCGCCCGGTCCAGCCCCAGGGCCTGGCCGCCGACCTCGTCCGCGAGCGTCGCGCGGATCCGGGCCTCGAGGTCGGCGCCGAGGGCGGGCCGCGGCGCGGAGCCGAGCGGGATCGGGTCGGGCGCGGGGCGGCCGGTGGGCTGGTCGGGTGCGGGGCGCTGGGCGGCGTCGGTCATGGACGCGAGACTAGCCGTGATCGCCCGGGCTAGGTCGGTGACCGGCCCGGACGCGGCCTGGCGCTAGACGCGGCCCTGGTTCAGCCGGCGCTGCAGGGCCATCACGGCGCTGGAGTCGCGCGAGATGACGCCGTCGACCCGCGTGCCGAGATAGCGCTGGAGGGCGCGGATGGTCTGGGGGCCGATCTTCCCGTCCCGGTCGCCCGACGCCATGCCGATCTTGCGCTGCAGGGCCGCGATCACCCGGGAGCCCTGGGCGTCGGAGACCCAGCGCCAGCCCGTGGTCAGGCCGGGGTTCACGTCGCGCCAGGCCACGCTCTGCGAGGAGACGACGCCGTCGACCGGGGTGCCGAGCTCCTGCTGGAGGCGGCGGGTCGTGGACGAGCCCCAGAAGCCGTCGACGATCAGGCCGCCGGGCTCCCCCGGGCTGGGCGGCGTCGAGCCCTCGCCGGCGCGGATGTCGTCGAGCCGCGCGTAGAGGTTGCGGCCGGGGCAGGCGGTCTGGGAGACGTCGCGGTGGCCGCCGAGCGGCGCGCCCTGGGTCCACCAGCGGTCCTTGCCGTACCGGTAGATCGCGGCCGCGGTGGAGATCTGGGCGGCCGTGGGGCTGTTGGCCTCGTAGTTGCCGGCGAAGCAGATGGACCGCGAGGTGCTGTTGCGGCCGCCGGTGTGGGTGCCGCGGCGGTTCCAGCTCACGCCCTGGTAGGCCCGCCCCGACGGGAAGATGACCACGTTGTAGGAGATTCCGGTGCCGAACCGGGTCTGCCCCACGCTCTCCAGCGCCCGCATCTGCTCCGCCTCGGCGGCGACGCTCGCGTCGGGCGAGAGCTGCGCGGTGACCGAGTGGTGCACCCAGACCTCGACGGCGGGGCCGGTCAGCGTCAGGTCGCCGTCGGGATACCGCGCGCCCCAGGACGCGCGCGACGCGATGCTCACCGTGGCGGTCGGCTCGACGTAGGGCTCGGCCGGTTCGGGGGTCTCGGCGGGTTCCGGGGTCTCGGCCGGTTCCGGGGCGGTGTAGGGCTCGGCCGCCTCGCCCTGCGGCTCGTCGTCGGGGGCGAGCACCTCCAGCACGGTCCCGTCCTCACCCTTGATCTCGTACGCCTCAGCCACGGTTCCCCCTCGAAGCCAGTTCCGCATATTTCGTACATGTCTACCACCGCGCGGCGGGTGAGGCGACCCCCTAACGTGCGGGTATGACCACCGACTGGACCATCACGATCGACTGCCTGGACGTCCGCGCGCTCCGGGCGTTCTGGATGCTCGCCCTCGGCTACGTCGAGCGGCCGCCGCCGTCCGGCTGGGACTCCTGGGAGGACTGGATGGCCGCGCAGGGTGTCCCCGAGGACGAGTGGCACGACGGCGCCTACCTCGCCGACCCCGAGGGCCGGCTCCCCGGACTGTCGCTCCTGCGCGTGCCGGAGCCCAAGACCGCGAAGAACCGGGTGCACCTCGACCTGCAGGTCTCGGGCGGACGGTCCGTCGAGCCCGCGCTGCGCGAGGAGCGCATCCGCGCCAAGGTCGCCGAGCTGGTCGCGGCGGGCGGCACCGTCGCCTGGGAGTCCCCCGGAGCGGCGGGCCTGGACCACGTCACTGTGCGCGACCCGGAGGGCAACGAGCTCTGCGTCGTCTGAGGGCCGCTTGTACTGTGGCGGGCGTGATCAGCATCGACGCCGAGTCCCCCGTCCCGCCGTTCGAGCAGGTGCGCACCGGGCTCGCGCAGCAGATGGCCGACCGGACCCTGCCCGTCGGCGCCCGGCTGCCGACGGTGCGGGCGCTCGCCGCCGACCTGGGCATCGCCGTCAACACCGTGGCGCGCGCGTACCGCGAGCTGGAGGCCGCCGGCCTCGTCGAGACGCGCGGCCGGGCCGGGACCTTCGTCAGCGCGGCGGGCGACCAGCGCCTCGCCCTGGCCCAGGACGCCGCCGCGCAGTACGCGGCAACGGCGCACGCGCTGGGGCTCGGGCGGGCCGAGGCCCTGGAGATCGTCTCGGCGGCGCTGCGGTAGGACGCGCCCCGCCGTCCGGCCAGCCGGGCCGCCCGCTCAGCCCAGCAGCCGCACCGGGCTCCCCGCCGCCCAGGCCGCGATGTCCTCGACGACCTGCGGAAAGAACGTGGCGTACGTGCCCTCGGTGACGTAGCCGAGGTGCGGCGTCAGCACGGTGCGCGGGGCCGAGCGCAGCGGGTCGTCCGCGGGCAGGGGCTCGACGTCGTACACGTCCAGGCCCGCGCCGCCGATCCGGCCGGCGTGCAGGGCCTCCAGCAGCGCGGCGGTGTCCACCAGGGGGCCGCGCGAGGTGTTGACGAGGATCGCGGCCGGCTTCATCCGCGCCAGGTCCGCCCGCCCGACGATGCCGACGCTGCGCGGGCTCAGCTTGTAGTGCACGGTGACCACGTCCGACGTCGCGAACAGCTCGTCCTTGGCCACGGCCCGCGCGCCGCGCCCGGCCGCGACGTCCGGGTCGAGGTTGGTGCTCCAGGCCACGACGTCCATGCCGAACGCCGCGCCGACGCGTGCGACCTGGGTGCCCAGCCGGCCGAGGCCCACCACGCCGAGCGTCCGGCCGGCCAGGTCGGTGCCGATCGTGTGCTGCCAGCCACCCGCGCGCAGGCGCGCGTCCTCCTGCGGCAGGTGCCGTGCCACGGCCAGGATCAGCGCCCAGGTCAGCTCCGGCGTGGCCGACGACGGCGAGTCCGTGCCGCACACCACCACGCCCCGCGCGGCGGCCGCCGCCAGGTCGATCGACGCGTTGGCGCGGCCGGTCGTCACCAGGAGCCGCAGGTCGGGCAGCAGGTCGAGCGTGGCGGCGTCGAACGGTGTCCGCTCCCGCATGGCGACGACGACGTCGTACCCCGCCAGCGCCGCCGCGAGCGCCGCGGGGTCGGCGAGGTGCTCGCCGTGGAAGGTGACGTCGGCGCCGAGGCTGTCCCAGTCGGCGAGGCGGCGGGCGGCCTGCTGGTAGTCGTCGAGGACGGCGATGCGCATGCGGGCCACCCTAGGCGCAGGGTGCGGGGCGGGCTGGCCGGGGTGGGTGTCGTTCCGGGTGGGTGTCGTTCCGGGGCCGGCCCGTTCGTCGTCCGGGTGGGCCGACCGATGACCTTCGGCGCGGCCCGTCGTCTACCCAGGGACACGTCCCCTCGCACAAGGAGCGCACCATGACCGCGTCACACCAGCACCACGCCGACCCGGACGGCGTCGCCGACGGGCCCGCCGTGCCGCCCGTCGTCGACCGCGCCGCCTGGCAGGCCGCCCGCGACGAGCTGCTGGTGCGGGAGAAGGCGCACACGCACGAGGGCGACGCGATCGCGGCGGCGCGGCGCAGGCTGCCGATGACGGAGGTCGACGCGGGCGCCGTCGTCGTCGGGCCGGACGGTCCGGTCGCACTGCTGGACCTGTTCGCGGGCCGCGAGGAGCTGGTCGTCTACAAGCACATGTGGCACGCGGGCGAGCCGTTCGAGAACCAGTGCGAGGGCTGCACGCTGACGTACTTCGCGGTGCAGGACCCGGCCTACCTGAACGCGCGGGGCGTCTCGTTCGCGGTGGTCGCGCGGGCGCCGTACGCGGAGCTCGCGCCGTTCGTCGAGTTCATGGGGTACCCGCGGCACTGGCACTCGGTGCTGGAGACGACGGAGGACGTGCTGGGCGGCGGCGACTTCGGCACCTGGGTGTGCTTCCTGCGGCAGGGCGACCGGGTGTTCCTGACCAACTCCGTGACGGGGCGCGGGGCGGAGGCCACGATGCCGGCGCTGGCGCTGCTCGACATGACCGCGCGGGGCCGCATCGAGGCCTGGCAGGAGTCGCCCGAGGGCTGGCCGGAGGGCAAGGTCCCGGGCTGGTTCTGGCGCACGGACGAGGACGGCACCGGCAACAGCTGGTCGGGCGGCCGCCCTGCCGCGCAGTGGTCCCGCCCGGGCGCGACACCGGTGGCGGCCGGCGCCCCGCACGACCACTGACGGGAGATAGGTGCGGGTGCGGGCCGCATCAGCCAGAGGCCCGGCCCGGCGCTCGGGGCTGGCGTGCGGACGAGGGCGGGCCGACGCCAGGGCCGGATGCGCGGGCACCACGCCGGAAGTGCGCTTCTACCCAGTCATCAGGAGCAGAACTCACGGCATCTTCGGGCCTGATGGCTGGGTAGAAGCGCACATTCGTCGGCGCCCCGCGCGGTCAGCGCTGGTCGGCTCGGATCGCGGCGCGGACTCGTGCCGAGCGCGATCCCACGCGGTTGGTGGCGCCGGTGCGGTAGGCCCGGGCCTGCTGGTCGGTGTGCACACCGGCCGCGCCCGACCGGGCGTGCTCCGCGCGCTCCCGCACGGCGTCGGCCGGGAGCGCGTGCTTGTACCGGGCGCGGTTCTTCTTGTTGCTGCTCACGCGTCTCACCTCCGTCCTGTGCGTCAGCGACGCCCGACCGTAACGGGCGTACCCCTACGCGGTCAGCGGATTTTCGCGGTGGGTTGTTCCCGCTGGTCACAGGAGGTCTGCAGGCTCGGCATACTTGCGCGGATGACCACCGCAGCGCAGCATCCGGTCCGCCACGTCGACGTCGAGCACGCACCCGTTCCGGGGGCGGAGAACCCGTCCAGCCTGGGCGCGGGTACCGCCCCGGGCGCTGGCACCACCCCGGGCGCGGGCATCACCGCGGACCCGGCCGGCCCGACCGGCGCACCCGCCGGCCTGCGGCTCGCCTACCGGGAGGCCGGCGACCCCGGCGCCCCCGCGCTGCTCCTGCTGCACGCCCTCGGCGAGAGCTCCCTGTCCTGGGAGCCGCTGCTGGACGACCTCGCCGCGCTCGGCTACCGCGTGCTGGCCCCCGACGCGCGCGGGCACGGCGACAGCGACCGGCCCGGCGAGTACACCTACGAGCTCATGGCCGCAGACACCCTCGCGTTCTGCGCCGCGCTCGGGGTGGACGCCGCCCCGGGTGGGCTCGCCGTCGTCGGCCACTCGATGGGGGCCGTCACCGCCACCCTGGTGACCACCGCCCTGAACGACGCCGCCCCGACGCCCGGTCCCGTGACGCGGCTCGTGCTCGAGGACGCGACGCCGACCCGGCCGGGCGGGCCGCGGTTCGAGCCGTTCGACGAGCCGGACCACCCGGTGCCGTTCCACTGGCCGCTGGTCAACGCGCTGCGCGCCCAGCGCAGCGACCCGGACCCGGCCTGGTGGGACGACGCGCTGCGGATCGAGGCGCCCGTGCTCGTCGTCGCGGGCGGCCCGACGAGCAACGTGGACCAGGCCGACCTGGCGGACTTCACCGCGGGCGTCGCCGACGGCCGGCTCGTCGAGATCCGGGTGGGCCACATGGTGCACGACGAGGCGCCCGACGAGTACCTCGCGGCGGTGAGCGAGTTCCTGCGGCGCTGACAACCCCCGCCCCGGTGCCGGCCGCGCGGACCCGGCCGGG
>NZ_JBHVEG010000176.1:0-13211 GCF_042802395.1 Promicromonospora sp. NPDC057488 | reverse complement strand
CCGCCCCGCCTGCGCGATCAGGGTTCGGGGCCTACTGGCCGAGCTGGTTCTGCAGGTCGGCCTGGGTCTGGTCCAGGGCCTCCTGGACGGGCGTCCCGTTCTCGTAGATCTCGTTGAGTGTGACCGTGCGGAACGTGTCGTCGACGGTGGGCCAGTTCGGGTCGCTGAACGACTCGAAGTGCCCGATGCCGTCCTTGACCTCGTTCAGCACGTCGAACAGGTTGGTCTGGAAGTACTTGTTGAACTTGTTCTCCGGGTTCTTGGTCACGGCCTCGTCCTCCCAGACGGACATGTTCACCGGGTCGAAGCCCAGCACCTCCCACACGGCGACGTTCGCCTCGGGGGAGAGCTTGGCGAACGCGAGCCACTGCGCGGCGAGGTCCTTGTTCGGCGAGACGGCCGGGACGGCCGCCCCGGTGCCGCCGCCGCCGATGGTCTGCACGACGGCGTCGTCGGGCACCGGCGCCGGGGCGATCGCCACCTTCCCGGCGAGGTCGGGCATGTAGTCGACGAACCGGGACGTGTACCACGCGGGGTAGACGATCGCGGCGTAGTCGCCGTCGTTGATGGCGCCGTACGCCTCCTCGGAGTCGGGGCTCCCACCGGGGATCGTGGAGATCGCGCCGGCGTCCTGCATGTCCTTCATCATCGAGAGGGCCTCGACGACCTCGGGGCTGTTGACCTGCACGTTGCCCTCGGCGTCGATGTACTGCCCGCCGAGCTGCGCGGTGATGAGCGGCTCGAGGAACATGACGCTCGTGCTGGCGACACCGAACGCCTTGCCGGTCTCCTCGTGGTACTTGACCCCGGCCTCCTGGAAGTCGTCCCAGGTCTTGATGGTCGTGTAGTCGATGCCGGCGCCCTCGAGCGCCTCCGTGTTGTAGAACGTGGTGAACGCGCCGACGTGCGTCGGGAACCCGTAGATCTTGCCGTCCTTGCTGTACAGGTCGAGGCGGGCCTGGACGACGTCGTCCTTGTACGGGGCCGCGGCCTCCGTCAGGTCGAGCAGGGGCGGGTTGTCGCCCTTGACGAAGTTGGCGAACTTGTTGACCTCGATGTCGACGACGTCCGGCAGGCCCTCACCGGAGTTCACCGCGAGCTGCAGCTTGTTGTGCATGTCGTCGTAGGGGTAGACGGTGACCTCGAGCTGGATCTCCTGGTCGGGGTTGGCCTCGTTCCACCGCTCGGCCATCTCCTCGTAGTAGGTGGCGTGCACGTCCGCGAACGTCCACATGTTCAGCGTCGTGGAGCCGTCGGCGTTCTTGACGGGTGCCGCGGGCTGGCCCCCGCCGCACGCGGCGAGCGCGGTCACCGCCAGTGCGGCGGTCAGCATGGACACCGTCGTCCGTAGCCTGGTCATGTTTTCTCCGTTCGATCTGTGGTTCGACCTGAAGTTCGGTCTGAGGTGCGGTCAGCCTTTGACCGCGCCCGCGGTGATTCCTTCGATGAAGAAGCGCTGGAAGGCGAGAAAGAGGATGAGGACGGGGATCAGCGAGAAGAAGGCCCCGATGATCAGCAGCTCGTAGTTGTTGCCGTAGGGCGTCAGGAGCGTGTTCAGGCCGATCGGCAGCGTGAACTTCTCCGGGCTGCGCAGCACCAGCAGCGGCCAGAGGAAGTTGTTCCAGCAGAGCATCCCGTTGAGGATCGCCATGGCGGCCATGGCCGGCTTCGTGATCGGCAGCACCAGCCGGAAGAAGATGCCGAACTCGCTCACGCCGTCGACCCGCCCGGCCTCGAGGATCTCCTTCGGTATGCCCAGGAAGTACTGGCGGAAGAAGAAGATCGTCACGGCCGAGGCCAGGAAGGGGAGCGCGATCACGACGTACGTGTCGGCCAGCCCCATGTCGTTGACCTGCACGTACAGGGGGAGCATGAGCATCTCGAACGGGACGGTCATGACCAGGAGCACCATGATGAACCACAGCGTCTTGGTCCTGAACTCGTACATCGCGAACCCGTAGGCGACGAACGCGCTCACCAGCAGGGTCCCGGCGACCTGCCCGACCGTCAGCAGCAGGGTGTTGGCGAACCAGCGGAAGTAGGGCCCCGAGTCGGTGAACAGCAGGACGTAGTTGTCCAGGCTCAGGGTGCCGAGGTCGACGTCGAAGGTCATGCCGCGCCGGATCACCTCGTTCCCGTCCTGGAAGGTGCCCACGAAGATGGCCAGCAGCGGGACGAGCGAGATCAGGGCCATCACGACGAGGAGGACCGACTGGATCCACGCGGCGGCGGACGGCCCGCGGCGGCGTCGGGCGGCGGCAGGAGCGGTCGTCACCCGGTCTTGTTCCTGGAGAACGGCCATCACGCGGCCTCCTTCTTGAAGGTGCCGCTGGCGACGAGATAGGAGATGTTGATCGTCATCACGATGACGAGCAGCACCACGCCGACGGCAGAGGCGAAGCCCAGGTCGTTCTCCTCGATGCCCTTGCGGTAGAGGTATCCGACGACCGTGAGGCCCTGGTTGTTGGGCGAGTTGTTGCCGGCGTAGAGCATGAAGCTCTCGAGGAACATCGCCAGTCCGCCGTAGACGCTGATCGTGACGACGTAGACGATGGTCGGCCGCAGGTTCGGGATGGTGATGTGCAGGAACTGACGGAACCGGCTCGCGCCGTCGATCGACGCCGCCTCGTAGTACTCGGTCGGGATCGCCTGCATGCCGGCCAGGAAATACATCATGTTCACGCCGGTCCACCGCCACAGCGCGATGGCCAGCAGGGCCACCAGCCCGGTGACGTCGCCACGCAGCCAGCGGACCGGGCCGAAGCCGAAGAACTCCGCGACCTGGTTCATGATCGCGGTGTCGGACTCCGCGAAGATCAGCCGGAACACGATGCCGGCCACCACGACGGAGGTCAGCGCCGGCACGAACATCGACGCCTTGAAGAACGACTTGATGCGCGCGCTACCGATGCCAGAGTTGATCAGCGCCGCGAGCGCCAGCGGGATCGGGATGAGCAGCACGAGGGTGAGCACCATGTAGCGCAGGCTGTTGAACAGGGCCTGCCAGAAGATGCGGTCCTGCCAGAGGCGCTCGTAGTTGGCGAGCCCGATGAACGTCGACTGCCCGTAGAGCACCTCCTGGGTGCTCATCACGAACGACCGGCCGAGCGGGACGACCCAGAAGACGGCGAGGGTCACGAGGAAGGGAAGGATGAAGAGATAGGGCGCGAGCCTCTTCGAGTACAGGAGTTGCTTCACGGCGGTTCGGATCCTCCTTGATCAGAGCCACGGGGTGACACCGGCACGGCCGGACGCGGGCGTCGGACGCGGGGTGCCATGATGGTCGGCGTGGTGAAGATGAGCGATGTGGCACATGAAGCAGGCGTCTCGACGATGACGGTCTCGAATGTCATCAACGGGCGGCCGGGAGCTAGCGAGGACACCCGTGCCCGCGTGCTCGACGCGGTGTCCCGGCTCGGCTACCGGATGAACGCCACGGCGCGGCAGCTGCGCGTGGGCCGGAGCGGTGCCATCGGGCTGCTGGTGCCGCACCTGGACGGGCCGTACTACTCGCACCTGGCGGCGCGGCTGGACACGCTGGCGCACGCGCGGGGCTACCACGTGATCATCGAGCGGACCGGTGCCAGCAGGGAGGGCGAGCTCGACGCGATCTCGCCCGAGCGGGTGCGGCCCTACGAGGGCGTGGTGTTCAGCCCGGTGCAGATCGACACCGCGGACGTGCGGGCGGCCGGGATCGAGGTCCCGGTGGTCCTCCTCGGTGAGCGCCGGCTGGCCGGCTCGTTCGACCACGTGATGATGGACAACGTCGGTGGCGCCGAGCTCGCGGTCTCGCACCTGCTGGAGCACGGCGCGCGGCGTATCGCCCTGATCGGCGGCCGCCCGGACCGCGGCGTCGACAGCATGGCGACCCTGCGCAGCCGCGGCTACCGCAGCGCGCACGCCACGGCCGGCGTGCCGGTGGACGAGCGCCTCGTCGTGGACGCCGCCTCGTTCACCACGAAGGACGGGTACGAGGCGGTGATGCGCCTGCATCGGGGCGGCGTCCCGTTCGACGGCGCCTTCGCGCTGACCGACGCGGCGGCCATGGGCGCGCTGCGGGCGCTGGCCGACGTCGGGCTGCGCGTCCCGGAGGACGTCCAGGTGGTCGGCTTCGACAACGACGCGGAGGGGGAGTACCTCATCCCGCGCCTGACCACCATGGACCCGGACAACGACTCGATGGCCGAGCGCATCATGGAGCTGCTGCTGCGGCGGGTCGAGGCGGGCGAGACGGGGGCGGCGCCGGACGGCGACGTGGTCGAGGCCGTCATGTCGGCCCGGATCGTCGTGCGGGAGTCGACGCTCGCCCGCGCGTCTGCCTAGTCGATCGGTCACTGGTTCTCTTCCTTGAGCAGCCGGCCACCCCGGGGATATTTATCGATAAAGTAGGGGTGATCGCGCCGGGTGTCAACGCCGCGCGACCTCAAGGTGTCGCGGGCGCGTTCTGCTACGTCTGACTGCCCTGCCGACGGCTGGCCGGGGGTGCGGTCGAGTCGCGGACGGTCAGGCTGGTGGCGAGCTGGACGTGGCGTGACGCGGGCTGGACGCCGTCCGCCATGGTCAGCAGCGTCTCGACGGCCATGCGGCCCATCCCGGCCAGCGGCTGGTGCACCGAGGTGAGCGGCGGCGACGTCCAGCCCGCCTGGGGCGTGTCGTCGAAGCCGACGACGCTGAGCCGCCGGGGCACCGGGACGTCCAGCTCCCGGGCCGCGGCGAGCACGCCCACGGCGATCTCGTCGTCGCCCGTGACGATCGCCGTGGGCGGTTCGGGGAGCGCGAGTAGCGCGCGGCCGTGCACCAGGCCCGTGTCGATCGCGAACGAGTCGCTGCGGACCAGCTCCTGCTCCAGCTCGATGCCCGCGGAGTCCAGGGCCGCCCGGTAGCCGTGGAGGCGTTCCCGGGCGGCGGCCGACGCCTCCGGGCCGCCGATCCAGCCGATGCGGCGGTGCCCGAGGTCCAGCAGGTGTTCCGTCGCGGTGCGCCCGCCCGCCCAGTTGGCCGACCCGACGCTGACGGTCCGGGGGTCGTCCAGGTCGACCGGGTCGATCATCACGAACGGCATCCGGACCTCCTTCGCGGCCTGGAGCACCGCGTTGGGTCGGGCCAGCGTGATGCCGACGATGCCGATCACGCCGGACTCCTTCTGCTCCGCCATCCAGGCCCGGGCGGCGGCCCGGGTGGCCCGCACCGCACGGTCGGGTGCGGAGCGCACCAGCAGGTTGGCCCGGGCGCTCGTGGCCGCGGCGAGGACGCCGTCGAGCACGTTGGCGACGTAGGGCGAGGCCAGCTCGTCGAAGACGGCGGCGACGGTACGCGTGGGTGGCGGCTCCCACTGGGTGGTTGGGCGGTAGCCGAGGGCGGTGACGGCCTCCAGGACGCGCTCGCGTGTGTCCTTGGCGATGTCGTGGCGCCCGTTGAGCGCCTTGGACGCGGTGCTCGTGGAGACCCCGGCGTGTCGCGCGACGTCGGCGAGCGTCGCCCGCTCCTTCGATGGCCGGCCAACCATGGCGTTTCCCTTCGTCGAAATTGTTTCGGAGGCTACTGGTAGCCCGGGGCGACGTCAATCCAGATATTTGCCTCCCATGAACCCGTTGACGCCTCGCCCGGGCCGCCGTTACAGTCCGTGCTTGATCGATAAAGTTGCGAAACTATTTCGCAACCTCTCAACGAGGAGGGACCAGGTGATGAGGCTTCTTACCAAGGCGTGGACGGTCGGTGTCGCGCTCGCGACGGCCGGTGCGCTGACCGCGTGCTCGGGTGCGGGCGGGACCACGGCGAGCGCCGGCGGCGGCAGCGCCGACCAGCCGGTGAAGCTGACGGTGTGGAGCTGGGACGGCACGGTCGAGCTCGCGGTTCCGGGCTTCGAGAAGGCCAACCCCGGCATCGAGGTCGAGGTGGTGAACGCCGGCTCGTCCTCCGACGAGTACCAGGCGCTCGACAACGCGATCCAGGCCGGGTCGGGTGTCCCGGACCTCGTGATGTTCGAGTACTTCGCGGTCCCGTACTTCGCCGTCCCCGGCAAGCTCGCCGACCTCGGCCCGCTGGGCGCGACCGAGCTGGCGGACGACTACGTCCCGTCGGCCTGGAACAACGTCGTCATGGGCGACGGCGTCTACGCGCTGCCCTCGGACTTCGGGCCGGCCGTCATGTTCTGGAACGAGGCGACCTTCGCCAAGGCGGGGATCGACGAGGCGCCCGCGACCTGGGACGAGTACTACGAGGACGCCAAGAAGATCCGGGCCCTGGGCGACGACTACTACATCACCCAGGACACCAACGACCTCTTCTTCCTGCTCTCGCTGATCTGGCAGGCCGGCGGTCGCCCGTTCGAGGTCGACGGGACCACGGTGCACATCGACTTCTCCGCCCCGGAGACCCAGAAGGCGGTCGCGTTCTGGCAGAAGATGATCGACGAGGACCTGGTCAACACGAAGATCAGCGCCTGGTCCGACGACTGGAACCGCGCGCTCAACGACGGCACGCTCGCCTCGCAGAACATGGGCGGCTGGCTCACCTCGACCCTGCCCGAGCGGGCGCCCGACGCCGCCGGCGACTTCCGCGTCGCCCTCATGCCGCAGTGGGAGAAGGGCGAGAAGGTCGGCGCCGAGAACGGCGGTTCCTCGTTCGGCATCCCGGAGGCCGCGGCCAACAAGGAGGCGGCCTACAAGTTCCTCGAGTACTTCACGCACGGCGAGGGCCTGCAGCCCCGCGTCGACGCCGGCGCGTTCGTGCCGAACAAGTCGGTGCTGGACAGCCCGGAGTTCCAGGACGTGGAGAACCCCTACTTCGGCGACCAGAAGACCGGCCAGGTGCTCGCCGAGGCGTCGAACATCGCCGCCGTCGGCTGGCAGTACCCGCCGTTCTTCGAGTGGGCGCGGAGCACCTACGGCGACATCGCCACGCCCTTCTACACCTCGGGCAAGGGCTCGCTCGAAGAGGTGCTGCAGACCTGGGAGCAGCGCTCCGTCGAGTACGGCAACGAGCAGGGGTTCCAGGTCGACTGACCACCTCCCGGCGGCGTCCCGCGCCCGCGCACGAGCACGGGACGTCGCCGGACGACCTGACCCGCACACGAGAAAGGACCAGTCATGAGCGCGACGGAGCGCATGACACGCCCCGCGGCGTCGAGCATGCCCCAGCCCGGCGGGGAGCCGCAGCAGTACCGGCGGCGACGCACGCGACAGACCGGCTGGGCGTTCGTGGCGCCCTTCGGCATCCTGTTCGCCCTGGTGTTCATCGTGCCGATCACCTACGCCGCCTACCTCAGCCTGTTCCAGGACCGGATGGTCGGCGGACCGTCGTTCGTCGGCCTGGCCAACTACACCAAGCTGTTCGGCGACGCCCAGTTCTGGGACGGCGTCTCCCGCGTCGTCTGGTTCACGCTGATCCAGGTGCCGATCATGCTCGTGCTCGCCCTGGTGCTGGCGCTCGCCTTGGACTCGATGCGGCTGCGCGGCATGCGGTTCATGCGGGTGGCGATCTTTCTGCCCTACGCCGTGCCGGCCATCGTCTCCACCCTGATGTGGGGCTTCATGCTCGGCGTCCGCTACGGGCTCTTCGGGAGCATCAACGGCTGGCTCGGCACCGACATCGACCCGTTCCGGCCAAGCACCACGCTGATCTCGATCGGGATCATGGTCACCTGGGCCTTCACTGGGTACAACATGCTGATCTTCGACAGCGTCCTGAAGGCCGTGCCGCAGGAGCTGTACGAGGCGGCCGCGATCGACGGTGCGGGGGAGTTCCGGAAGATCCGGGCGATCAAGCTGCCCGCGCTGCGCGGCTCCCTCGTGATCACCGTCATCTTCTCGATCATCGGCACGTTCCAGATCTTCAACGAGCCCCAGATCCTCCCGTCGATGGTGGCCAACAGCGGGATCACCACCTACTACACGCCCAACCTGTACGCGTTCAACCTCGCGTTCACGGGCTCGCAGCAGGGCTACGCGGCTGCTCTCGCCCTCGTCATGGCCGCGTTCACCATCGCCATCGCGTACGCGGTCCAGATCCGGGGCATGCGCGATGCCCTCGACCAGTAGCAGCCGGAGACCACTCATGACCACCACTACTGCCGGTGTCCCGCGCCGCGGGCGCCTGCACACCCTCGCCAACCCCCGCAAGAGCGGCACGCTGACCTTCCTGACGGGGCTGTTCACCCTCTACTGCCTGGTGCCGCTGATCTGGCTCACGATCAACTCCACCAAGTCCCAGGCCGACTTCGTCTCCAGCTTCGGCTTCTCCTTCGGCCAGCGCTTCGCGCTCTTCGACAACATCGTCGAGGTCTTCACCTACGACGGCGGCATCTTCACGCGCTGGCTGCTCAACACCGTGCTGTACGTGGTCGTCGGGGCGGTCGTCTCGACGTTCCTCGCCGCGCTGGGCGGATACGCGCTCGCCAAGCTGGAGTTCACCGGCAAGCGGGTCTTCCTGTTCGTGGTGCTCGGCGCCATCTCGGTCCCGGGCATCGCCCTGGCCATCCCGCAGTTCCTGCTGTTCGCCCAGCTCGGCCTGACGAACACGCCGTGGGCGGTGCTGATCCCGTCGTTCCTCAACCCGTTCGGGCTGTACCTCATGTGGGTGTTCGCCGCGGAGGCCGTCCCCACCGGGCTGCTGGAGGCGGCGAAGATCGACGGCGCGGGGGAGTTCCGCACCTTCTGGCAGATCGCGCTGCCCATGCTCGTCCCGGCGACCGTGACCGTGCTGCTGTTCTCGTTCGTATCGATCTGGAACAACTACTTCCTGCCTTTGATCATGCTCAAGGACCCCGACTGGTACCCGCTGACCGTCGGCATCAACCAGTGGAACAAGCTGGCCTCCACCGCCGGCAACGGCGAGCTGCTGCAGAACCTCGTCGTCACGTCGTCGCTGCTCACGATCATCCCGCTGATCATCGCGTTCATCTCGCTGCAGCGCTTCTGGCAGTCCGGCCTCAGCCTCGGCGCCGTCAAGGGCTGACGCCGTCAGGCCCCCACGTAGAGAGAAAGACAGAAGGAGAACCTTGGACACCCACACGACCCCCGGCCTGACGATCGACGGCGAGGCGACCACCGCCGTCCCGCTGCGGCACATCTGGAACGAGTGCGTCGGCGCCGGACGGGCCAACGAGGCGTTGCGCGCCGACTGGCAGGCCCACTTCCGCGAGGCGGTCACGCGGCTGGGCGCGCGGTTCGTGCGCTTCCACGGGCTGTTCCACGACGACATGTTCGTCTACCGCGCCAACGACGGCGGCGGCTTCGGGCCGCCCGTCCCGCTCGACACCCCCGTGCACACCTTCAGCTACGTCGACAAGGTCTTCGACTTCATCCTGGACACCGGCGCCCGCCCGTTCGTCGAGCTCGGCTTCATGCCGCGAGAGCTCGCCACCGAGACCGAGACGCTGTTCTGGTGGAAGGCGCACTGCAGCCCGCCCAACGACATGGCGCGCTGGGTCGAGCTCGTCACCGCGACCGTGACGCACTGGATCGAGCGGTACGGCCTCGACGAGGTCCGGCAGTGGCGGTTCGAGGTGTGGAACGAACCCAACCTCGTACCCCACTTCTGGACCGGGACGCGGACCCAGTACTTCGAGCTCTACGAGGCCACGGCCCTGGCGATCAAGGAGATCGACCAGGAGCTCAAGGTGGGCGGACCGTCCACGAGCGTCTTCGTGCCCGACGACCGCTACCGGGGCGAGTGGGAGGACCGCTCCGTCGAGCACGCGACGGCCGAGGCGGAGGACGTCGACGCCCTCGACTGGCGGCCCGTCTGGATCGAGGAGCTCATCGACTGGTGCGCCACGCGCGACGTCCCCATCGACTTCCTGTCCACCCACCTCTACCCGACCGACGTCGCCTTCGGGGCCAACGGCGAGATGCGCCACATCCGCCGCCACGTCGACGCGACCTACGACGACCTCGTCGCCCTCCGCAAGCTCATCGCCGGCAGCCCGTTCCCCGACGCCGAGCTGCACATCACCGAGTGGTCGAGCTCCCCGTCCAGCCGCGACGCGATCCACGACACCCTGTTCGCCGCCACCTACATCACGCGCGCCTACCTGCGGTGCGCGGCGCTCGCGGACTCGGTCTCGTACTGGACGTTCACCGACGTGTTCGAGGAGGGCGGCGCGGGCGTCGGTCCCTTCCACGGCGGGTTCGGGACGGTCAACGAGCAGGGCCTGCACAAGCCGACGTTCCACGCGTTCGAGATGCTGTCGCGGCTCGGCGACACGGTCCTCGCCGCCCTGCCGTACGGGACGATCACGCAGGACTCGGCGACGCGCGAGGTCTCCGCCGTGTTCTTCAACTACCCCGACGAGATGGGCCGCCAGGGCGTCGGGTCCGAGCTCACCTACGCGGCCACCCGCGGCCTGGCGGACCGGGGTCCGGTCCGGCGGGTCCGGCACACCGTCGAGGGTCTCACGCCGGGCGCCGTGTTCGCGGTCGAGTCGATCGACTGGGACCACGGCAACGTGGCCGAGGTGTGGCACCGGATGGGGGAGCCGCTCAACCTCACCCGCGAGCAGACGGCGGAGCTCCGGGCCACCGCCGACGCGCTGCGGAGCGCGACCGTCACGGTGTCCGGGGACGGCGTGCTCGACCTCGACCTCGAGCTGCCGGCGTGGTCGGTGCTGTCGGTCGCCCCGGCGCGCGGCTAGCGCCGGTGCGGGGCGGGGTGGCGGTTCGAAAACTTTCGGAGCGCCGACCCCGTCCCGTCCTGCCGCAGGCCCGGAGTTCCGGGGAAATGGAGCCGGATTACCGGCTCGTCCGGGCCGATGGCACGAACTAGGCACCTTGTACTTTTCGGAGATAGGCGATAAAACGGTCGGGAACGAGGAGGCAGCCTTGACGAAGAAGACCGGGCCGGCACGCCCCAACCTCTCGGCCGTGGCCGCGCACGCGGGGGTGTCCACCGCCACGGCCTCCAAGGTCGTGAACGGGCGGCCGGACGTCGCCGAGGACACCCGGGAACGGGTCGAGACTGCGATCACCGCGCTCGGGTACCGGGGACCGTCCCGGACCACGACGGCGCGCACGGTCGAGCTCATGGTCGACACGCTGGACTCCACCTATGCGTCGCAGATCCTGCGGGGCGTGGTGCTCGCCGCGGAGGAGCTGGAGCTGGAGGTCGTCGTCGGGCGGGTGCGCCGCAGGTCCGCGAACGGGGTTCCGGAGTCGAGCGCCGCCTGGGCCCAGCGGCTCGCCGCCGCCGAGCGGGTGGGGGCGATCGTGCTGACCTCCGGGCTCGGCCCGGACGTCTACGCGAGCCTCGCCCGGGCCCGCGTCCCGCTCGTGGTGATCGACCCGCTCGACGTCACCGAGGAGGGTGTGGTCTCCGTGGGGTCCACCAACTGGCTCGGCGGGCGGAGCGCGGCGGAGCACCTGGTCCGGCTCGGGCACCGGCACATCGCGGTGGTGGCCGGGCCGGCGGAGTCCCTCAGCGCCGTCGCGCGGCTGGACGGCTTCCTCACGTACTGCCGGCAGCAGGGCGTGGAGATCGAGCCGGACCTGGTCCGGCCGATCCGCTTCGACCACGACCAGGCCGTCCAGGTCGCGGAGCGGTGGTTCCAGCGCCCGGACCCGCCCACCGCGGTCTTCGCGGGCAGCGACGCGCAGGCGATGGGGGTGCTGGAGGCGGCCCGGCGCGCCCGCCTGCGGGTCCCGGAGGACGTCAGCCTCGTGGCCTACGACGACACACCGCTCGCGTCGTGGGCCAACCCGCCGCTGACCGCCGTCCGGCAGCCGCTGGAGGAGATCGGCCGGCGGGCCCTGCTCACCGTGCAGCAGCTGCACGAGGGCAGACCCGTCGACTCCCACCACATCGAGGTCGCCACCACGTTCGTCGTCCGCGACTCGACCGCGGTGCCCCGGGCCGAGCTGCTCCGGGACCCGCGAGGCTGAACCACGCACACCCGCACCACCCGCCGGGCGATCCGCCCGGCGGCCGAACCACGATGCCGCGCGGCATCACAGATCGACGGAGATCACACATGCGCACAGCCGAGAACTGGCCGATCGCGGCCAACATGCTGTCCTTCGGGTCGACGACGGCGGACGGCACCCCCAACGTGGACGCCCCGGCCGAGGCCTGGCGGGCCCAGCTGCAGCAGGTGGCCGACCTGGGCTTCGCGCACGTCGACCCGACCGACGCCTGGCTGTCGATCGGCGAGCTGAGCGACGGCCGGTTCGCCGAGCTGCTCACCGTGCTGAAGGAGACGGGGCTGTCGGTCCCGTCCGTGTCCACGACCCGCCGCAGCGTCATCGATGCCGGGCGGGGCGAGGACTACCTGCGCTTCGGCCACACGATCATCGACCGCGCCCCGGAGCTCGGGGCCGAGGTCGTCAACTTCGGCTTCATGCAGGCGCTGAAGCCCGCCCAGGAGAAGGCCCTGTGGTTCTGGCTCGCCGAGGGGCACCACGACGACCTCGACGACAAGGACGCCTACGACCTCGCCGTGCGCCGCATCCGCGAGCTCGCGGACCACGCTCGCGACCTCGGGGTGCAGGTCAGCCTCGAGATGTACGAGGACACCTACATCGGCACCCCGGACCTGGCCGTGCGGTTCGCGCAGGACGTCGACCGGGACAACGTGGGTCTCAACCCGGACCTCGGCAACCTGGTGCGGCTGCACCGGCCCATCGAGGACATCCCGACGATGTTCGAGAAGGTCCTCCCGCTGACGAACTTCTGGCACATCAAGAACTACACGCGCGACGAGGACCCCACGACGGGCTCGTACGCCACGCACCCGACGCCGCTGGTCCAGGGCGTCGTGAACTACCGCGCCGTGATCCGCCGGGCCCTCGACCTGGGGTTCGAGGGGGTCTTCGTGTGCGAGCACTACGGCTCCGACAGCCTCGGCGTCGCGGCCATCAACCGCGAGTACATCCGCGAGGTGCTCCGCGGCGCCGGGCGGTAGCCCCGGCAACAGCAACCAGGTCCCCGAGCAAAGGTGCAGGTGAGATGACCTACGTCCACAACAGACCGGAAGACTTCGTCCCCGAGGCCCTCCGCGGCCTCGTCAAGGCCCACCCCGGCCGGCTCCGCCAGGTCCCCGGCGGGATCGCCCGCGCCGAGGGCACCCGCCCCGGCAAGGTGGCGGTCGTCGTCGGCGGGGGATCGGGCCACTACCCGGCCTTCGCCGGACTCGTCGGCGACGGCCTCGCCGACGCCGCCGTCTGCGGCGACATCTTCACGTCGCCGTCCACCCGCCAGGTGCTCGACGTCTGCCGGGC
>NZ_JBHVEG010000175.1:0-13232 GCF_042802395.1 Promicromonospora sp. NPDC057488 | reverse complement strand
GCTTGTCGAGACCTCACCAGGTCTCGACAAGCTCGACCAGCGGCACGTCCGGCCCGACCAGCGGCGCGTTACGCCCGTCCGGCACGCGCTCACCGCGCGGTAGCGTGTCAGTCGCCTCTCCCCCTCACGAACCACCTCCTGGAGCACCGATGCCCCTCGTCGCCGGCGTGGACACGTCCACGCAGTCCTGCAAGATCGTCGTGCGCGACGCCGAGACCGGCGCGCTGGTCCGCACCGGTTCCGCCAAGCACCCGGACGGCACGGAGGTGGACCCGCGGCACTGGTGGGACGCCTTCCAGGAGGCCGCTGCCGCCGCGGGCGGCCTGTCCGACGTCGCCGCGATCTCGGTGGGCGGCCAGCAGCACGGCATGGTCACCCTCGACGCCGACGGCAACGTCGTGCGCCCGGCGCTGCTCTGGAACGACACCCGCTCCGCGCCGTCGGCCGAGGCCCTGATCAGCGAGCTCGGCGACGGCGACCGCACCGCGGGCGCCCAGGCCTGGGCCGACGCCGTCGGCTCCGTGCTCGTCGCGTCCCTGACCGTCACCAAGCTGCGCTGGCTGCACGACAACGAGCCCGAGAACGCGGCGCGTGTCGCCGCCGTCGCGCTCCCCCACGACTGGCTGTCGTGGCGCATCGCGGGCTACGGCCCCGCGGGCGACCCGACCGCTCCCCTGGGCCCGCAGCTCGACAAGCTGTTCACCGACCGCTCGGATGCCTCGGGCACCGGGTACTACGACGCCGCCGTCGGCGAGTACCGGCCTGACCTGCTGGAACGCGCCCTGGGCCGGACCGACGTGGTGCTGCCGCGCGTGGTCGGCGTCGCAGAGGCCGGCGCCGTCGCGCACCCGGACGTCGCGGGTGCCGCCGTCGAGGGCGGGGCCCTGATCGGCCCCGGCGCGGGCGACAACGCCGGCGCGTCCATCGGGCTCGGCATGACGCCGGGCGACATCGCCATCTCGATCGGCACCTCGGGCGTGGTGTCCGCCGTCGCCCCCAAGCGCACCGCGGACGGTTCCGGCGCGATCAACGGCTTCGCCGACGCGACCGGCAACGCCCTGATGCTCGCCGTCACGCTCAACGCGGCGCGGGTGCTGGACGCCGCCCGCGAGGTGCTCGACGTCGACTTCGACGAGCTCGCCGAGCTGGCGCTGCAGGCCCCGCCCGGCTCCGACGGCCTGGTGCTCGTGCCGTACCTGGAGGGCGAGCGCACCCCCAACCGGCCCGACGCCACCGGCACGCTGCACGGGATCCGCCTGGCCACCTCGACCCGCTCCCACCTGGCGCGCGCCTACATCGAGGGCATGCTGTGCGGGCTCGCGGACGGCCTCGACGCACTACGGGCGCAGGGCGTCTCGGTGGAACGCGTGATGCTGATCGGCGGGGCCGCGCAGTCCCCGGCCGTGCAGCAGATCGCCCCGCAGGTCTTCGGCCTCCCGATCGGCATTCCCGAGCCGGGCGAGTACGTGGCCGACGGCGCCGCACGCCAGGCCGCGTGGACGCTCGCCGCGGCGTCGGCCGCGGGCGGCGCGGACGACGTCGCCGCACCCGCCTGGTCGACGACGATCGCGACGACCCTGGAGGCCGACCCGAAGCCGGTCGTGCGGGAGCAGTACGCGGCGGTCCGCGACCTGGTCTGACCCTGTCGCCGCGCGGCGCTACGCCGCGCGGCGGTAGGTCAGGTGCCGGAACCGCAGCCCGGAGGACGACGTCGTCCACTCCGTCGCGGAGGCGACCGCCCACTCCGGGCCGATCTCCGGGGCGTACACGTCGCCCTCGACCTCGGTGTTGATCTCGCTCACCTCGAGCACGTCCGCGACGGGCAGCGCGGCGTTGTAGATCTGCGCCCCGCCCATCACCCAGATCTCGTCGCCGCCCGGGGCGTCGGCAGCGACCGTGAGCGCCTCACCCAGGGTCCCGGCCGGCACGACGTCGCCGTCGGCGTCGGGTACGCCGTAGGGGCCGCGCGAGGAGATGACGATGTTGGTGCGCCCCGGCAGGGGACGCCGCGGCAGCGACTCCCAGGTGAGCCGGCCCATCACCACGGGGTGTCCCGCCGTGGTGCGCTTGAAGTGCGCGAAGTCCTCGGGCACGTGCCACGGGATGTCGCCGCCGGCGCCGATCACGGGCCGGCCTGCGGCGTCGCGTGCCTGCCCCCAGATGAGCCCGATCATCAGACGGCGATCGGGGCCTTGATGGTGGGGTGCGAGACGTACCCCAGCACCTCGACGTCCTCGAACTCGTAGTCGAAGATCGAGTCGCGCGGGGCGAGCCGCAACGACGGGTACGGGTACGGGTCGCGCGCGAGCTGCGTCTCGACCTGCTCCACGTGGTTGTCGTAGATGTGCACGTCGCCGCCGGTCCAGACGAACTCGCCGACCTCGAGCCCGGCCTGCGCCGCGACCATGTGCGTCAGCAGCGCGTAGGACGCGATGTTGAACGGCACGCCGAGGAACAGGTCGGCGGAGCGCTGGTAGAGCTGGCAGCTCAGCTTGCCGTCGGCCACGTAGAACTGGAACAGGGCGTGGCACGGCGGGAGCGCCATGTCGTCCACCTCGGCCGGGTTCCACGCCGTCACGATGTGCCGCCGTGAGTCGGGGTTGGTGCGGATCTGCTCGACGACCTTGGCGATCTGGTCCACGTGCCCGCCGTCGGGCGTGGGCCAGGAGCGCCACTGGACCCCGTAGACCGGGCCCAGCTCGCCGGACTCGTCGGCCCAGTCGTCCCAGATCTTCACGCCACGCTCCTGCAGCCAGCGCACGTTGGAGTCGCCGCGCAGGAACCACAGCAGCTCGTACACGACCGACTTGAGGTGCACGCGCTTGGTGGTGATCAAGGGGAACCCCTTGGCGAGGTCGTACCGGATCTGCCGCCCGAACACGCTGCGCGTACCCGTACCGGTGCGGTCGCCCTTGCGGGTCCCGGTGGCGAGCACGTCGCGGAGCAGGTCCTCGTACGGGGTGTCGATCTCGGTCATGGGGGCAAGCCTACGTCCGCGGCTCCCGTGGATCCTGGCAGCGCCACGGGTCAGGACCGGTCGGCCCGGAGCTCCTTGAGCCGGGCCCCGCGACGGCGGTAGAGCACGCCCATCGTCACGATCACGAGCGCCACGACGCCGCCGACCCCCGCGCCCCACGCCGACCCGCCGCGGAACGCGGGGCCGTCGACGTCGAGGATCCGCTCGCCGGCGTGCGCCGCCGCCGAGGTGCCCAGCACGATCCCGAGCGTCAGCAGGTTGGGCACCGCGAACACCACCGCCGCCGCGAGGTATCCGCTGCGCACCTGCCAGGACCGCCCGGTCAGCACGGCCTGCGCCAGGAACAGCACCGGGACCAGCGTGAACACCGCGCCCACCATGAGCCCCCACCAGGCGCCCGCGGCGAACGAACCGTCCACCGCGTTCCCGATCACCTGGGCCCACCAGCGGGGCAGGAACGCGTCGAGGAACAGGTAGACCAGCCAGACGGCGAGGATCACGCCGGCCACGCCGAGCAGACGCAGGCCGATGTCCTTCCAGTCCGGCCGCCACGCGGCTCTCCCTCCGCCCGACGTCGCCCCGGTCGCCCCCTGCTCGCCGCTCACGTTCTGCGCCATGGGTGAGATCGTCGCAGCGTACGGGCCGCTCTGCGCGGCGAACGGGAACGTCGCGGAGGCAGTTCGCGTTGAGCACTAGGCCGACCGACCGGGACCCGAAGCGCCCAGCTACGTGACCGTGTCGGTGAGCAGTGGAAGGATCACCCTCATGACGGAGCAGACCACCACCCCGGGAGCCACGCCCACCGAGGACGCCGTGACCCCCTCGCCCACGGACCCGCTGTGGGTGGAGCGCAACGGCACGCGCACGTACACGGGCTTCTCGGCCCGCGGCGCGCGCGTCGAGATCGGGCCGGTCAGCGCCGGTGCGGTGTTCACGCCGGGCGAGCTGCTGAAGGTCGCGCTCGCCGCCTGCGCCGGGATGAGCAGCGACCGCGCCTTCGCGCGTCGCCTGGGTGACGACTACAAGACGACCATCCGTGTCGAGGACCCCAAGGACATGGCGGAGGACCGGTACCCGGTGCTCACCGAGAAGTTCGAGATCGACCTGTCCGCCCTCGACGACGAGGACCGGGCCAAGCTCCTGACGATCGCCCAGCGGTCGATCGACAAGGCCTGCACCGTCGGGCGCACGCTCGAGGCGGGCGCCCGGATCCCGGACGCGCAGTTCAACCAGCCGGAGGGCTGACCATGACCGACGACAAGAAGCTGACCGCAGCCGAGTCCAACGGCAAGGCCACCCCGGGCGACTCGCTCGTGAAGTCCGACGGGTCGCTGCACGTCACGCGAGCGGACTGGGTCAACTACAAGCCCGACGGCCCCCTCGACCACCTGGTCGACCGGGCCGTGACCATCCCCTCGGCCACCATCCACAAGCATGTGGACAAGGTGCGCGCGCGGAACCCCGACGCCTCGCCGGCGGAGATCATCCGGCTCCTGGAGAAGGAGTACCTGCGGGTCATCCAGACCACGGGCAGCGCGGTGGGCGCGGCCGCGGCGATCCCTGCGGTCGGCACCGCGGCGAGCGTCGCGCTGTCGACGAGCGACGTGGCGACGTTCTTCGCGTCGTCCGCGGCGTTCTCGCTCGCCATCGCGGACGTGCACGGGATCGACGTGCAGGACGTCCCGCGCCGGCGGGCGCTCCTGCTCGCCACCGTGCTCGGTGACAAGGGCGCGAAGGACGTCGAGGACGCCATCGGCGGGTCCGGTGTCGCGTGGGGCAAGGTGCTGCTCACGAGCATGCCGCGCGGCACGCTCCAGCGGGTCAACAAGGCGCTGACCCACCAGTTCATCAAGAAGCAGATCGCCAAGCAGGGCAGCCTGCTGCTCGGCCGCATCCTGCCGTTCGGCATCGGCGCCGTGGTCGGCCTCGTCGGCGCCCGCGCGCTCGGCCACACCGTGATCGCGCAGTCCCGCGCCGCGTTCGGCCCGCCGCCGGACCGGTTCCCGCGCGTCATCGAGCAGAAGTAGGTCGTTCCCGGCGCCGAGCCGCCGATATATGCGGGCGGCGAGGCAGGATTCCGGGACCCGACCTAGGCTGCGGGTCATGGCGGACACGACGCACGGCGCACTCGCCCCGACGTACCATCCCCTGCCGGTCACGATCGCGCGGGCGCACGGTACACACGTATGGGACACCGACGGCAACGAGTTCCTCGACTTCCTGTCGGGGTACTCGGCCCTGAACTTCGGGCACCTGCACCAAGGGCTGGTCGCGGCTGCGATGACGCAGCTGCGCCAGGTCACCCTCACGTCCCGTGCGTTCGACCACGACCGGCTCGAGGAGTTCGCCCAGCGGCTCGTCGAGGTCGTGGGCCCGCTGACGACCGGCGGCGAGGACAGCCTCGTGGTGCCGATGAACACCGGCGCCGAGGCCGTGGAGACCGCGATCAAGGCGGTCCGCAAGTGGGGCTACGACGTGCGCGGCGTGCCCGAGGACCAGGCGACGATCGTCATCGCCGGGGGCAACTTCCACGGCCGTACCACCACCCTCGTCGGGCTGTCGGACGACCCGGTCGCGCGCGACGGGTTCGGTCCGTTCGCCCCCGGCTTCGTGCGGGTGCCGTTCGGTGACCTGCAGGCGGTGGCCGACGCCGTCGACGACACCACCGTGGCCGTGCTCATGGAGCCCGTCCAGGGCGAGGCCGGCGTGGTGGTTCCGCCGGACGACTTCTGGCCCGGCCTGCGCGCCCTCACCACCGAGAAGAACATCGCCCTGGTCGCCGACGAGATCCAGTCGGGCCTCGGGCGCACCGGCACCACCCTGGCCTGCGAGCTCTGGGACGTGCAGCCGGACCTGGTCTGTCTGGGCAAGGCGCTCGGCGGCGGGATCGTGCCGGTCTCGGCCGTCGTCGGCAAGCCCGAGATCCTCGGCGTCCTGACGCCGGGCACCCACGGCTCCACGTTCGGCGGCAACCCGCTGGCGTGCGCGGTCGGCGTCGCCGCGCTCGACCTGCTCTCGACAGGGCAGTACCAGGCCCGCGCCGCGGCGTCGGGCAAGGTGCTCGAGGAGCGGCTCGGCGCGCTCGTGGACCAGGGCCTGCTGACCGGCGCCCGCTGCGTCGGGCTCTGGGCCGGCGTCGACGTGGACCCGAAGCTCGGCACCGGCCGCGACCTGTGCGAGGCCTTGCTGGAGCGGGGGGTGCTCGCCAAGGACACGCACGCCTCGACCATCCGCCTGTCGCCGCCGCTGTCGATCGTGCAGCCCGAGCTGGAGATGGCGCTCGACATCCTGGAGGAGTCCCTGGTGGCGCTGCGGGACGGCGGCCCGGGCGGCGGCGCCGGCGAGGACCCGGACGACGACGGGTCGGACGGCGCGGGGGTCGCCGAGGAAGCCGTCACCGAGGAAGCCGTCACCGAGGACCCCGTTGCTGAGGAAGCCGTCGCCGAGGAAGGTGCCGCCGAGGCGGCGCCTGGCGACGAGGCACCGGCGAGCGAGAAGCCCGCCGACGAGGCGCCGACCGAGAAGCACGCCGACGAGGCCGACAGCACAACTCCCTCATCCGCGGACACGTCAGACATCCCAGACGCGGAAGTCACCCCGCCGCGCAAGCGCCGCCGGTCCAGGCTGTCACCGGCCGCCGGCTGAGCGTATTCTCCCGGGGGTGACCACTACGACGTCGTCCCACACCACCGCCATGCTCCCGGACCTCGCACAGCTCCAGCAGGCCTACGCCGAGCTCCAGGCCAAGGGCCTGAAGCTGGATCTGACGCGCGGCAAGCCGTCCGCCGAGCAGCTCGATCTCGCCGAGCCGATGCTGGCCCTGCCCGGCGTGGGCGTGCACACCGACGAGACCGGCACGGACGCGCGCAACTACGGCGGGCTGGACGGCGGCATCACGATCCGCCGCATCTTCGCCGAGCTGCTCGACGTGCCCGTGGAGCAGCTCCTCGCGGGCGGCAACGCGTCGCTCACGACCATGCACGACGTCGTCGCGTTCGCCGAGCTGTTCGGCTTCCCCGACTCGCCCAAGCCGTGGGCGCGCGAGGAGAAGGTGCGCTGGATCTGCCCGGTGCCGGGCTACGACCGGCACTTCACGATCTGCGAGGCGTTCGGCATCGAGATGATCCCGGTGCCGATGACGGCGGACGGCCCGGACGCCGAGGCCGTCGCGGCGCTCGTCGCGGCCGACCCCACGATCAAGGGCATGTGGGTCGTACCCACGTACTCCAACCCGGACGGCGCGGTCATCAGCGCCGACGTCGCCCGCGCGCTGGTCTCCATGCCCGCCGCCGCGCCGGACTTCCGCATCCTGTGGGACAACGCGTACGCGGTGCACCACCTGACCGACGACGAGGTGACCAGCCCGAACGCGATCGCGCTGGCCGCGGAGGCCGGTCACCCGGACCGCGTGCTGCTGTTCGCCTCCACGTCCAAGATCACGTTCGCGGGCGCGGGCGTCTCGTTCCTGGGCAGCTCGGCGGCGAACATCGCCTGGTTCAAGAAGCACCTGTCGGTCGCCTCCATCGGCCCGGACAAGCTGAACCACCTGCGGCACGCGCTGTTCTTCGGCTCGGCCGACGGCGTGCGCGACCACATGCGCAAGCACCGCGCCATCCTGGCGCCGAAGTTCGAGGCCGTGGTCGAGATCCTGACCGAGCGCCTGGGCGGCTACGGCATCGCGTCGTGGACCGAGCCCAAGGGCGGCTACTTCGTGTCGCTCGACGTCGCGCCGGGCACGGCGGCCCGGGTGGTGCAGCTCGCGAAGGAGGCCGGCATCGCCCTGACGCCCGCCGGCGCCACCCACCCGTACGGCCGCGACCCGCAGGACCAGAACGTGCGCCTGGCGCCGTCGATGCCTCCGCTGGACGAGGTCCGCACGGCGATGGACGGCGTCGCGACCTGCGTGCTCCTCGCGGCCGCCGAGGCCGCGCAGGCCTGACCGGCCCGCACCACTCACGTACGTGTCAGACCCTCAGGTCACTCCGGTGACCTGAGGGTCTGACACGTTGGAGGTCCAGGTCAGTCCGGGCAGTGCTTGTTGACCACGAGCACCGGGCAGGCCGCGTGGTGCAGCACCGCCTGGCTCGTGGAGCCCAGCAGCAGCCCTCGGAACCCGCCGCGACCACGCGACCCGACGACGACGAGGTCCGACGCCGTGGAGAACTCGGTCAGCAGCTCCGCGCCCGTGCCGTCCAGCACGATGCGCCGGATGCGCAGTCCCGGGTTCTCGGCCTCGTACCGGTCGACGAGCACGTCCATGCCGGCCCCGATGTCGGCCAGCACCTGCTCCCGGTCGATCGACGACGGCAGCCACGCCAGCATCCCCGCGTTGCCCACGGGCACGCCCGTGACGGCGGTCAGCTCCGCGCCCCACGCGTTGGCCTGGACGATCGCGTGCTGCAGCGCCCGCTCGGCCTGCGGCGACCCGTCCACGCCGACGACGATGCGGCGCACCTCCCGGATCTCCGCGACCCCGGGGGCCACGCCGGTCTCGGCCTCCGCCGCTGGAGCGGTGGTCCCGGGCTCGTCGGAGCTGATGTCCGGCGGGGTCCAGGAGACGCCCCGGTTGGTCTCGGCCCGCAGCGGCACCACGACCACCGGGCACTTCGCGTGCGCCGGCAGCGCGGACGACACCGTGCCCAGCAGGCGCTCCGTGAAACCTCCCCGGCCTCGGGTCCCCACGACGGCGAGCCCGTAGTCGGCGGACAGCTCCACGAGCACACCCGCGGCGTCACCGGTGGCGACCTCCGTCGTGGCGCGTACCCCGGCGTCGGCCACGCGGTTCTCCGCCTCGACCAGGACCGCCTTGGCGCCCTCCTGGATGGTGGTGTCGTCGAGGGCGGCGTACCCGCCGTCGAGCGACGCGGCCGTGAACGACGGCAACGAGTAGCTGCACACGATGTGCAGCGCCCAGCCCACGCGGTGCGCGTAGGCGGTAGCCCAGTCCAGCGCGTGCAGACTCGCGGCCGATCCGTCCACCCCGACCAGTACGACCTCGGATCGTGTCATCGCCAGTCCTTTCTACTGCTGTGCACCTTTGCCCTCCAACGCTACCGGCGGCGTGGCCGTCTTGGGTAACCAGAGGCAAAAAGTCTGCAGAAAGATGGCAAAGCAGAGCGCCCGCCCGGTCGTGACCGGACAGGCGCTCCGCGAGGTACTACGTGGCTGTGATCAGCCCAGGCGGATGAACGTCGGGTTCGACTGCCAGATGGTGCGGAAGTCGACCACGGTGCCCGGCTTGGACGCGTCGATCATGGTGTTGCCACCGGCGTAGATCGAGACGTGCCCGGGGGTCCACATCAGGTCGCCCGCCTGGGCCTCCGACGCCGGCACCTGCGTGCCGTAGCCGGACTGCGCCGAGGACGAGTGCGGCAGCGAGATGCCGAGCTGGCCGTAGACGTAAGAAGTAAAGCCCGAGCAGTCGAAACCGCTCGGGCTGCCGCCACCGGAGACGTACGGGACGCCGATGTACCGGCTGGCGATGGAGATCACGGAGTTGCCGATCGCCGACGCCGGGATGTCGACGGACGACGAGGCGGTCGAGACGGCGGTGGCAGCGGCCTCGGCAGCCTCGGCGGCGGCGGCCTCAGCGGCCTCCTCCGCCTCCTTGGCGGCGAGCTCGGCCTGGTAGTCCTCGTTGTCGGCAGCGGAGACCACCGAGACGGCGGACTTCTCGACGCTGAGCTCGGCGTCGGGCGCGACGGTCACGACGGGAGCGTTGGACAGGGACTCACGGGCCTGGGACGTCAGCGCGTTGAGGTCCACGGAGTTCATCTTGGCGGGGCCGGTCTCCAGCGGAGCGGCCTGCGCTGCCATCGCGCCACCGAACGTCGAGACCAGAAGCGCGCCACCTGCGGCGGCGACCGCGGTACGGCGACCGACGGCGGCGTTCTGGGCGAGCTCGGTGAGCGGAGTCACAGGGCGACGCGCAGCACGATGGCGTGCGCGGGTGGTACGTGCGGTCACGTAGAACCTCTCCTTGTACGCCTTCGAGGTCAGCTGTCGGGTTCGGGTGGGAGAAATCACCCGGCCGTGCGCTCCCGAAGGATTACCCGGCTTCACCCCTAGGACGCACCCTGGCGCCCGATGGTGGGTCCCCCGCCTCTGTCATGCGGTCGTCTTGGGGCCCCGGCCGGTGACAGAGTTCGGCGTCCGTCCGGAGACTCCCTCGGAATAAACTCCGCGGGAGCGGTCCGAACGTACCCGACGTCACCCCCGATGTCACGTTCCGGCAACGAATGTCATGGCGTGTCCGACACAGGGTGACACCTTTCCGACAAAAGCGACCATTTCGCACCCCTGTCGCCCCGAACCGGGGCGGCCGGATCAGGCCGTCGCGACGAAGAGGTGCCGGGCCAGGTCCTCGCCCAGCTCGAGCGCCGTACCGGCGCCGTCGACCGTCACCGTGTACGTACCGTCGCTGAGCTCCGCCGTGATCCGCGACCCGGGCACGAGGCCGGCGTCGGACAGGCGGGCCAGCAGCTCCACGTCCGTCTGCAAGGGCTCCGCGATGCGGGTCAGCGACGCCGCGAGCGGCTCGCCCTTCACGCCCTTCTTCGCCGCGGCCTCGAACGCCGAGGGCAGCGAGATCACGCCGGCCAGGAACGGCACGTCCGTGTAGGCCTCGCCCAGTTCCGACAGGCCGGGGATCGGGTTGCCGTACGGGTCGTGGTGCGGGTGGTCGAGCAGGCCCACGAGCCGCTTCTCCACCAGGTCGCTCATCACGTGCTCCCAGCGGCAGGCCTCGACGTGCACGTGCTCCCAGTCGAGCTTGATCACGTCGGTCAGCAGACGCTCCGCCAGGCGGTGCTTGCGCATCACGCGCATCGCCTTGTCGTGCCCGAGCTCCGTGAGCTCCAGGTGGCGGTCACCGGTCACGATCACGAGCCCGTCGCGCTCCATGCGCGCGACCGTCTGCGACACCGTCGGTCCGGAATGCCCCAGACGCTCCGCGATGCGCGCGCGCAGGGGGGTGATGCCCTCCTCGTCGAGCTCGTAGATCGTCTTCAGGTACATCTCGGTGGTGTCGATCAGATCCGTCACGTCAGCTCCCGTCATGCGCGCAGCCGTCCAGTCGCCCCTGGGCTCGGCGCCCCGGGCGTCGGCCCAGGTTCTAGTCTAGTTCTGTGCCACTGACAATCCCGACACACCTGCTGCCCACCGACGGCCGTTTCGGCTCAGGCCCTTCCAAGGTGCGCCCGGGACAGGTAGATCATCTCGTGGCGAACGCCCACGTGCTCGGTACATCGCACCGGAAGGCACCGGTGAAGGACCTGGTTCGCCGCATCCGTGAGGGTGTCACGGAGCTGCTCGGCGCGCCCGACGGCTACGAGGTGGCGCTCGGCAACGGCGGCGCCACCGCCTTCTGGGACGTGGCCACCCTCTGCCTCGTGGAGCGCAAGGCGCAGCACGCGTCCTTCGGCGAGTTCGGCGGCAAGTTCGCCACGGCCACGTCGCGCGCCCCGTTCCTCGAGCCCTCCCAGGTGATCACCGCGGAGCCGGGCGCAGTGGCCTACCTCGAACCGGCCGACGACGTCGACACCTACGCCACGCCGCACAACGAGACCTCGACGGGCGCGATGGCCCCGGTGCTGCGCCCGTCCGGGCCGGACGGCGCGATCGTGCTCACGGACGCGACGTCCGGGGCCGGGGCGCTGCCGGTCGACCTGCGCCAGACCGACGCCTACTACTTCTCCCCGCAGAAGGCGTTCGCGGCCGACGGCGGCCTGTGGCTCGCCGTACTGTCCCCCGCCGCCGTCGAGCGGGCGGCCCGGATCGAGGCCTCGGGCCGCTGGGTGCCGGAGTTCCTGTCGCTGACGACGGCGATCTCCAACTCGCGCCTGGACCAGACGCTGAACACGCCCGCCGTGGCGACGCTCCTGCTCCTGGCCGACCAGGTGGAGTGGCTCCTCGCGCAGGGCGGCCTCAAGTGGTCGACGGAGCGGTGCGCGACGTCGGCCGAGATCCTCTACGGCTGGGCAGAGAAGCGCTCGTGGGCGACGCCGTTCGTGGCACGCCCCGAGGAGCGGTCCACGGTGGTCGGCACCATAGACCTGGCCGACGAGATCGACGCCGGACGGGTACTCTCCGAGCTACGCGCCAACGGCGTCCAGGACGTGTTCGCCTATCGCAAGCTCGGGCGGAACCAGCTCCGCGTCGGCATGTTTCCTGCCGTCGAGCCCGACGATGTAGCCGCGCTCACCGAGTGCGTGGACTACCTCGTCGAGCGCATCTGACCAGGTTGATCACGTCCGCAATACCCCTTGGACGGGGAGTTCTGCCTATTGTCCGGTGCACGGGGGCTCTGTAACGTTTCCGCAACAGAGGGAACCATTTTGAGGGGCTGTTCAACAAGATGCCATTGATCGACCACTTCACCTTCGGGATCGTGACGCCCATCCTGGCGTTCGCGATCTCGTGCACCGGCGCAGCGACTGGCCTCGCCTGCACGTCCCGAGCCCGAGCGGCTGCGGGCGGCGCCCGCGCGGCGTGGCTCATCTTCGGTGCCATCGCGCTGGGCGGTACCGGGATCTGGGTGATGCACTTCGTCGCCATGCTCGGCTTCTCCGCCTCGGGCGTGACAATCCGCTACAACATCCCTGAGACCCTCCTCAGTGCCGCCATCGCGATCGTCGTCGTCGGGGCGGGCCTGTTCATCACGGAGCTCGGCAAGCGCAAGCTGCCCGCCATGCTGGTCGGCGGGGCGCTGGCCGGTGCGGGCGTCGCCGCCATGCACTACATGGGCATGGAGGCGATGGAGATGTCCGCCCAGATCGCCTACAACCCGGTCTACGTCATCGCCTCGATCGTCATCGCGATCGTCGCGGCGACCGCGGCGCTGTGGTGCACCGTCCACATCCGCGGCACGCTCGCCACCATCGTGGCCACGCTGGTCATGGGCATCGCGGTGACGGGCATGCACTACACGGGCATGGCGGGCGTGTCCGTGGTCAACCCGGTCGACACCGTTCCCACGGGTGCCTCGACCATGCAGCTGCTCGTGCCGCTCGTCATGGCGGTGAGCGTCGTGACGTTCCTGCTCATCCTCGGCATCGGCCTGTGGCCCACCGAGGACGAGCTGCGCACGCAGGCCGAGTTCGAGAACCGGCTCAAGGCGCACAGCGAGCAGGGTCAGCGGTTCGAGAACGTGCAGCAGGAGCTCCAGCCGAGCGTCGGCCAGTTCGCGCAGTCGCACCGCGCGCGCTGACTCCTCGCAGCACCGTACGGCGAAGCGCCCGTCCCCCTTCCCCGGGGG
>NZ_JBHVEG010000174.1:0-13258 GCF_042802395.1 Promicromonospora sp. NPDC057488 | reverse complement strand
CACGCCCAGAACGTCAACGAACCCGAGTGCCGCACCACCCGCGCCGCGATGCACGACTACCTCAAAGGACGCCTGCTGCCCCGGAGGCAACGCCGCCTGGAGGTCCACATGGACGGCTGCGGGGAATGCACCCGCGCGTTCATCGACGTGCGCGAGGTCTCCTGGATGCTCCGCGACCTCGGCCAGCACCTCATCGCCGGCGGCCTGCTCACCGGCACCGCCGCCGGCGCGGCCGGCGCGGCAGGCGCGGGCGCGACCAAGCCGCGCTTCGGCAAGAAGGAGACCGCGGTGGCGGCAGGCGTGCTCGCCGCGCTGGCCATCGGCTCCGGCGCCGCCGCGATGATCATGAGCCAGCTCGACGACCCGCCCATCCAGGCGGTCGAGGACGCCGGGGCCGCGGGAGACGGTTCCGGGGCCGGCGGCGGCTCGGGTGCCGGCGGCGGTGGCGGGAGCGGCGACGGCGACGACTCGTCGTCCACCTCGGACAAGCCGTCGACGGACGAGAAGCCCCCGTCGATCCCGCCCGAGGACCCGCAGCCGCGCCCCGCGACCACCCCGAAGGAGGACGCGGCGGCCGCTCCGGCCGACGCTCCCCCGGTGGTGGCCGAACCGGCTCCCGCCCCGGAGTCCGGCGACACGTCGGACGACACCCCGAAGTCCCCGTCCTCCGGCTCCGGCTCCGACTCCGGGTCGAACCCGGGCGGCGGCACGGACAAGCCAGACCCGCCCAAGGAGCCCGAGGAACCAGCGGAGCCGCCGACGGAGCCGGAGAACCCGGCAGAACCGCCGGAGGTGCCGGAGGAGCCCGAGACGCCCGAGACGCCGGCCCTCGGCAGCGCGCTGGACCAGCTGCTCGCCAGCCTCGGCCTCTCCGACCTCCCGGGCATCGATCTCGCGACCACCACCCTGGACGAGATCTGGAACCTTCTCTTCGGCACGTTCTCGGACGCCGCCGACGACGCCGAGTCGGCGACCGGGGACTGATGGGTGTGCGGGCCTCCTACCAGGCCCGCATCTCCTCGACGCTGTGCGGACGCACAGGCCCTCTGGGCGCGAGCCCAAGATCGTCCCGTGATCACACGGGCGCCTTCCATGCGCATGCATTCTTTGCGAGCATGCACGCCCGGGGGCACGCACGACGTGGTGTCACGGGGTATCGCGTCGCGTGCGGAAGGGGGGCAGCGTGACCGTCACGAGTGCCGACCTCAGCCTGTGGGCGGCGCACCGCCGCGCCGTGGTCTTCACGGTGTCCCGGCGGGTTCCGGGCGTCGACCCGGAGCTGGCCGCGAGCTGCGGCCTCGAGCTGCTGTGCGTGGAGCTCCTCAAGCAGGGCGACCTCGCCGACCCGCTCGCGTTCTGGAGCGCCGCGGCGGTCGAGGTGGCGTTGCGGATGACCCAGGAGGAGGAGCCGGTCGTCGGCGGTCCGGCGGGTGAGCCCGCCGCCCTGGCGCCGGTGCGGCACGCGCTCGACTTCGAGGTCCTCAACCTGGCCATGGAGCGGCTCCCCGCCGGTGAGCAGCAGCTCCTCTGGGACCATCACGTGGGATCCCGGCCCGTGTCGGCGATCGCCGACGAGATCGGCGTGCTGCCCTACGCCGCCAAGCGCCGGCTGCGCCGGGCCGAGAACCGGCTCGCGAGCACGTTCGCCACGGCCCACGCCGGGACCACCGCCGACCTGGAGTGCCGGTCCACCCGGGCCGCCCTGCACGACTTCGTCCGGAACCGCCTGCTGCCGCGCCGACGCCAGCAGGTGGAGGACCACATGGTCGGGTGCGCGGGCTGCACCCGGGCCTTCGTCGACGTCCGCGAGTCCTACTGGATGTTGCGCGCCGGTGCGCCCGTGCTGCTGCTGGGGGCCGCGGCGGCGGAGTCGGGACTGGCGACCGGGGCGGGCGCTGCCGTAGCAGGGGCTGCCGGGGCCGGCGCGACGGGTGCGGCCGCGACCGGCGGGGCCGCGTCCGGGGCCGGGGGCTGGCTCACCACCGCCGGGGTCCGCGCGGCCGTGACCGCCCGGACCCTGCTCACCGACCCGGTGAGCCTGACCGCGACCGTCGCCGGCGGCCTGTTCGTGACGACCGCCGTCACCACCGGCGTCGCGGGCAGCATCGGGGCCGCGCCGTCGTTCCACGAGACCGGGACCGTCTCGGTCTCGACGCAGGACCGGACCCCCACCGCCGCGCGCAGTGCCGCCCGGTCGGTCCAGGAGGATCCCACCCACGTTCCCGAGCTGACCGGCACGATCCCGACCGAGCACACGCCGCCCGGCCAGGCGAAGAAGGACGACGTCCCGCCCGGGCTCGCCAAGTCGGACGGCGTCCCGCCGGGCCAGGCGAAGAAGGACACGGTTCCGCCGGGGCAGGCCAAGAAGGACACGACACCGCCCGGCCAGGCCAAGAAGGACACGACACCGCCCGGCCAGGCCAAGAAGGACACGACACCGCCCGGCCAGGCCAAGAAGGACGACGTCCCGCCCGGCCAGGCCAAGAAGGATGTTCCGCCGGGCCAGGCCAAGAAGGATGACGTCCCACCCGGCCAGGCCAAGAAGGACGCTCCGTCGGCCGAGTCGACGACAAAGACCCCGCCCGGTCAGGCCAAGAAGGATGCTCCGCCCGGCCAGGCGAAGCTGGACGGGAAGGCCAAGGGCCGCACGCCGCCCGGTCAGGCCCGTTCGAGGAGTACCAGCACCTCGTAGTGCGAGGTCTGCGGGAACATGTCGAGCAGCCGCGCCCGGACCGGCCGGAGCGACGGCATGGCGGCGAGGTCCTTGGCGAGCGTGGTCGCGTTGCAGCTGGAGTACAGGACGTGGTCGATCCCCGAGCCCTCCAGCCACTGGGCGAGGTCCACGCCGATACCGCGCCGGGGCGGGTTCACGATCACCATCTCGGGCAGCCCGGGCGCCTGCGGCCCGACGGCGAACGCCGTCGCGTCGCCCGCCGCGAACGTGACGTCCTTGAACCGGCCGGCCCCGTCGACGTCGCCGTCGCGCAGGCGCTCCACCGTGGCCGACGCCGCGACGACCGCCTCGGCGCTGATCTCGATGCCCGTGACGGACCGGCCGGGCGCGGAGCAGTGCAGCGCGAAGCCGCCCACCCCGCAGTAGAGGTCCCAGAGGCTGCGCGGGTCCACCTCGTCGACCCAGGTGCGGGCCTGCCGGTACAGCTCGGTGGCGACCGCCGTGTTGGTCTGGAAGAAGCTCTGCGGGCGCAGGTCCAGCGTGATGTCGTCGATGCGCATCGGGAGCGTGGTGCGCTCGGTCAGCGGGATCTCGAGGTCGCCCTCCAGCACCGCGGCGTGCGCGGGCTGGATGTTCGCCGACGCGACCGCGAGGGCCGGGAGGTCGGCCAGCAGCGCGGGCAGGTGCTTGCGGATCCGCGCGATCGACTCCTGGGAGCGCAGCACGAACCGGACCATCAGCTCGCCGTCGGGCGACAGCGTGACCAGGAGGTACTTGAGCTCACCGCGCTGCTGCGCACGCTTGCCGGTGCCCGAGACCTGGTACGGCTCCAGGTTCGCGCGCGTCACGAACGCCGCCAGCGGGCCGAAGGACGCCTGGAGCTCGTCGGGGTAGAGGCCGCAGTCGGTCAGGTCGACACCGTGGCCGGCCCGGTCGAGGATGCCCAGCACGGGCTCGGCGACGGTGCCGCTGACGACCATCTTCGCCTTGTTCCGGAAGGCGGACTCGACGCTGCGGACCGCCGGGAGCCAGGTCAGGCCGTCGGAGACCGGGTCGAGGAGCGTGGCGACGTGCCGCTCCTTGTCGAGCACCTGGGTGGGGTAGTCGATCTCCAGGAGGGTGCACGAGCGGCAGCGTCCGGCGTCGTAGTGAGGGCACTGCACGCCCCCCATTATCCAGTGCCCGCGCACCACCGTGATCGACGGCAGTGCGCAGGCACCGGACGAGCGGCGTCAGCCGCGGTGCCTGGCGGCGTCAGCCCTGGTACTCGAAGTGCCAGGGCTCCTCACGACCGCCGCCCGCCCGTGCCCAGTCCGGGTGCTCCCAGCCGTACTTCGGCCCGTTGGCCGCGAGCCACTCGAACTCGGGCTCGCCGAAGCGGAAGCCGTCGTCCACAGGCACGTCCACAGCGGCGGCCCAGCCGTGGTTGGAGGTGCCGGGCTCGGCGACCTGGCCGGCGCCGAACTCGTCGAGCGCCTGGAGCTGCCAGTCGTAGGGGCGGTAGCCGTACTCGACGCGCAGCGGCTTGCCGAGCTCCGCCTCGAACGCCGCGGCCAGCCTGGTCCAGTCCTCGGCGGCGTCGCAGCGCAGGTACTGCTCCTGACCCTCGGGGCCGAGCCCCATCTCGCACAGGTCCTTCTGCGCGATCCGCCCGTTGCTGCCGTCCGCCAGCGTGGCCCGCACCGCCCAGGCACCGTCCTCGATCGCCACCCGCGCGGTCTCGCGGCGGTCCACGAGGTCCTGCACGGCGCCGAGGTCCTTGGCGTCAGCCTTGGCGGCGAGCGCCGCCGCGCCCTCCTTGCGGTGCGCCAGGAGGGTCTTGCGGGGGCCGGTGGGGCCGTCCAGGCCGGCGGCCCAGTCGAGGGTGTACTGGGAGTCCCGCACCGAGATCTTGAGCTGGTCGGTCGTGGTCGACAGGGACTTCAGGGCCTTGTCGAGCTGCTCGGCGGCCTGTGCCGCCTCGTCGGCGGCCGCGTCGGCCTCGGCCTGGGCGTCCTTGCGGTCCTGCTGCCACTGCCGGTAGGACGCCTGCACCTCCTCGGTCGCGGACGTGAGGGTGGTCGAGGCGGTGCGCATGGTCATGGCCCACTCGGTGGCCTGCGCCTCCAGGGCGTCCAGGTCCCCGGGGGCCTCGAGGCCCGCGGCCCCGGCCTCGGGGATGGACGGTGGCTGCTGGTCGCCGAGCTTCTTGGCGGCGGCGATGTGCCCGGCGAGCTCGGCGCGGAGCGCGCCGTCGACCACCTTGCCCTTGGAGGCGACGAGCGTGCTCTCGGCGGTCTCGATCTGCGCGGCCAGCCCCTCCTGTGCCGCGCGCCCCTCGTCGACGGCCTGCACGACGTCGGCCCGCGCGTCGGCGAGCCGGTCCAGCTCGCGGTTGTTCGACGCGTGCACGAGCGCGAACACGATGCTGGCGATCAGCGCCACCGCGGTGACGATCAGGACGACGGACAGCGGTCGCATCGAGCCGCTGTCGCGCCGTCCGCCCGTGCCGCTCGGCGGGATGTCGGATCTACCGGCCGCCAGCTCGGCTCTCGGTGCGGGACGTGCGGGCTTCGGTGCGTCGGCGAGGGCAGGTTCGGGCGCGGGCCCGGAGGATGTGGACGGCTCCACGTTGAGGGGCATGGCCCGCAGTTTGGCGAATCTCGGACGCGGGCGCTAGTTGCCTGCCCCCTCGGCGAGGGTCTTGAGCTTGTCGACGTACGCGGCCATCTGGTCGCCCTGCCAGTCGGGGATGTTGGTGTTGCCCGCGTAGAGCCCGACGGAGCTGTCGGTGAGCTCGCGCAGGATGTCCGCGTGACCGGCGTGCCGAGCGGTCTCGTCGGTGACGTGCACGATGATGCGGAACAGCGTGACCTCGCCGTTCTTCCACCACGGCACCCGGCCGACGGCGCTCAGCGGGAGCGTGTCGATGGTCTCGTCGCAGAACGCCCAGCCCCGCTTGTAGAGGTCCACGACGGAGGCGACGGTCTCGTCCGCGGTCGCGTACCAGTCGGCCTGCGGGTCCGTCTCGAAGATCTCGTCGAGGACGAGCTCCCCGGGGTCGGGCCACTGCCGCCCGAAGACGGGCCCGAGATAGCCGATCTCGGTGTTGGCACAGTGCTTCACGATGCCCAGGAGGTTGTTGCCCGAGGGCACGAGGGGCCAGCGCGCCTGCTTCTCCGTGAGGCCCTCGAGCTTCCACACGAGGGCCTCACGGGTCTCCTGGAGGTACTTCTTCAGGATCTGCTTCTGCTCGAGCTCGGTCGCGTCGTCCGTGGTCCCACCGGTGGTCTGTGTCATGGGGACAGTGTGTCCCCGGCCACCGACATTCACCGAGGGCTTTCTACCGGAGCCGGCTCCGCCGCCTCGGCTTCCGGTGGAGCCACCACTCGGCGAACAGGAGGTTGACGATCCACGACACCCACGCGGACGCGGCGGCGGCGCCCGCGATCTCCGGGGCGCCGAACCCGATGTCCGGGTCGGTGAGCGCCCCGGGGACGTAGACCGCGATGAGCACGGGCGCCCAGAACCGGTTGGTGATGATCGAGAACGCGAGCGCCGTGCTGCGGACCATCCACTCCCGGTGGTCGGCGAACCGGCGCTGCCGCACGGCGCGGTAGCCGAGCACCGTGAAGGTCAGGAACAGCACGCCCATCATGGTGTTCGCCACCTGCTGGCTCACGCCCGCGCTCGGGAACTGCGCCGTGACCAGCGCGGCGACGCCGGTCACGAGCGCGGTGACCACGTAGACGCGGCCGCTCCACCGGTGCACGCGCGGGTAGTGGGCCCGCAGCCACGGCCAGAGCTGCAGCACGGCGGCGCTCAGCATGACCGACCCCGCGAAGATGTGCGTCACCAGGGCCGGGTAGAACGCCGGGCCGCGGTCGGTCGGGACCAGCGACCTGGCAGGGTCCAGGCCCACGTATCGCGGCAGGGCCGTCACCAGGAGCACCGCGGTGACCACGGCGAGGGGCGCGATCCAGGGGCGGCGCCACCAGCGGACCGTCCGGGTCCGCTCAGCGCCGGGCACGGAACGCCACCCCCGCCGCCACGGCGAACGTGAGCCCGAGGCCCACGCACCAGGTGATCGCCAGCGCGGCGACGCCGCCCAGGTCGGCGGCCCCGGCGCCGGCGACGTTGCCCGTGAGCAGGCCGCGGACCGTCTCGATCACCGGCGTGACCGGCTGGTGCTCGGCGAACCCGCGCAGCCAGCCCGGGAGGGTGTCGACGGGCACGAAGGCGCTGGACACGTAGGGCAGGAACATCACGAAGAACGAGAAGCCGCCCGCGGCGTCGGGCGAACGGACCAGGACGCCCACGAGGGTGGCGAGCCACGTGATCCAGCCGACCCACAGCAGGATCATGCCGACCGCGGCGAGCCACTCCAGCGCGGTGGCCTGGGGCCGGAACCCGAGCAGGATCGACACCCCGAAGACGACCGCCGTGGTGGCCAGGTTCTTCACCAGGCTCGCCACGACGTGCCCGGACAGCACGGTCCAGGAGCTCACGGGCATCGACCGGAGCCGGTCGACCATGCCGCCGGACATGTCGCGCTCGACCGCCATCGCCGTGTTCGCCGCGCCGAAGCCGGCGGCCAGCAGGATCACGCCGGGGGTCACGTAGTTGATGTACTCCGTGCCGGTGTCGAGGGCCCCGCCGAACACGAGGACGAACATCAGCAGGATGATGACGGGCAGCACCACCGCGGTGATCATGGCGTCGGCGTCCCGCGAGACGAGGCGCAGGCCGCGGGTGGTCATGGTCGAGACGTCGCTCAGCACGTGGCTCATGCCGCCACCCCCGTCGTCGTGGCCGGGCGGTCCTGGCCGGCCCGGCCGGCCGCGCCGGTCTGCCCGGTCAGCGTCAGGAAGACGTCGTCGAGGCTCGGCGCCCGCACCTCCCAGTGCTCGGGCGCGACGCCGGCGGCCTCGACCGCGGACAGCACCGACCGCACGTGCCCGACCGAGCCGTCCGTGGCCACGCGTACCCGCGCGCCGTCGACCGTGGCGGCCGCGAGCGCCGGGGCGACCCGGGCGGCGTCGGACGCCGTGGCGAAGGCGAGCTCGACGCCTGCCTCGCCGACCTCGCGCTTGAGCTGGGCCGGGGTGCCCTCGGCGACGATCCGGCCGCCGTCGACCAGTGCGACGCGCTGGGCGAGCCGGTCGGCCTCCTCCAGGTACTGGGTGGTCAGGAGCACGCTGGTGCCGTCGGCCACGACGCCCCGGACGACGTCCCACAGGGCCTGTCGCGACCTGGGGTCGAGGCCGGTGGTGGGTTCGTCGAGGAACATGACGCGGGGCCGGGTGAGCAGGCCGGCGGCGAGGTCGAGCCGGCGGCGCATGCCGCCCGACCAGGTGTCCACGTGCCGGCTCGCGGCGTCGGCCAGGTCGAAGGCGGTGAGCAGCTCGGCGACGCGGTCCCGCACCACGCGGCGGGGCAGGTGGGCGAGGCGCCCCATCATCGTGAGGTTCTCGGCGCCCGACAGCTTGTCGTCGACGGCGACCTGCTGCCCCGTGAGGCTGATGATCTCGCGCACGCGGCGCGCGTCCCGCACCACGTCGAGCCCGCCGACGGTCGCGCGGCCCGCGTCGGGCCGCAGCAGCGTGGACAGGATGCGGACGGTGGTGGTCTTGCCGGCCCCGTTGGGGCCGAGCAGCGCCAGCACCGTTCCCTCCTCGAGCTCCAGGTGGAGCCCGTCCAGCACGGGCGGGCTCGTCGAGCCTCGCCTGGCGAAGGACTTGCCCAGCCCTTCGGCCGTGACGATCGCAGCCATGGTCGTTTCCTCTCGAGTTCAGTTACTGTTTACATCCTACGCGTTTTAGTGTGGGCCGTAAACAGTATGGGGTCAAGAGAGTTTCGGGTCGGATCACCCCGGCCGGGCAGGGCAGGATGGAACCGATGCGCACCGATGACACGTCCGGGCCGGCCGAGCAGCCGCCGAGCACCGGCCAGGAGCACGAGCTGCCCGCCGTCGTGCAGCGCCTGTGGGGCGACACGGCGCCCCGCCGGCGCGGGCCCAAGCCCGCCCTGTCTGCCGCGCAGATCGTCGACGCCGCCATGGCCCTGGCCGACGCCGAGGGCCTCGCCGCCGTCTCGATGGCGCGGGTCGCGGAAGCCGTGGGCTACACCCCGATGGCCCTGTACCGGCACGTGTCGGGCAAGGACGAGCTGCTGATCCTGATGTCGGACGCCATGGCCAGCGACCTGCCCGACGTCCCGATGGAGGCCGGCTGGCGCGCCGGGCTGGAGGTCTGGACCCGAGCGCAGATCGAGCTGGCCCTGACCAGGCCCTGGATGCTCGATCTCCCGCTCTCGGCCGCACCGCCCGGGCCGAACCGGGTGCGCTGGATGGACCAGGCGTTCGGTGTGCTGCGCGAGGTGGACCTGCCGGCGGACGAGAAGCTCGCGATCATCGGCCTGCTCGCCCAGCACGTGCTGGGCGAGGCCCGGGTGCACGTCGAGAACCGGCGTGCGGCGGTGCAGAAGGTCCGGCGCGACGCCGGGCTTCCCGCCGACACTCCCGAGTCCGAGCTCGACCCGGCCGCGATCGAGGCGGCCGACCCGTACGCGGACTTCGAGGCGGTGCTCGGCCGGTACGCCGGCCCGGACACCTATCCGCACATCTTCGCCTCGTTCGCGTCCTGGTCGGGGCCCGCGGTCGACGGACCCGGCGACGACGACATCGCCTTCGGGATCTCGGTGGTGCTGGACGGCCTCGAGGCGTACCTGCGGCGCCGGGGTGCGATCGGTCCCGGGAAGTCCTGAGACCCTCGGCACCACGCCGCAACGGTTCTGGCGCGACCACAGGCAGCGGTTTTCGGACGTCGTGCACAGGCGGGCGGCCGACCGGCGCGGAGTGCCCGTGAGGTGGGTCAGAGTGGTCCCGTGACCACCGACCACGGGACAGACATCAGCACGACGGCCGACGACACTGGCCCGGCCGGGCGCTGCTTCGGCGACGGCGACCCGCTCTACTCGGCGTACCACGACGAGGAGTGGGGCGTGCCCGTGCACGGCGAGCAGGCGCTGCTGGAGCGCATCGCCCTGGAGGGCTTCCAGTCCGGGCTCTCGTGGATCACCGTGCTGCGCAAGCGGCCGGCGTTCCGCGAGGTCTTCGAGGGCTTCGACCCGGAGCGAGTGGCGGCCTTCGGCCCCGACGACGTCGAGCGGCTGCTCCTCGACGCCCGCATCATCCGGAACCGCATGAAGATCGAGGCCACCATCGACAACGCGCGCGCCGTGGTCGCGCTGCACGACTCCGGGCGCACGCTCGACGAGCTCTTCTGGTCGTTCGCACCCGACCCGGCCGGGCGCGTGCGGCACGCCACGTTCGGCGACGTGCCGGCGACGACCGCCGAGTCCAAGGCCATGAGCAAGGCGCTCAAGAAGGAGGGCTTCCGGTTCATCGGGCCCACCACGGCGTACGCGGCCATGCAGGCGTGCGGACTGGTGGACGACCACCTGGCCACGTGCCCGGTCGTGCTGCGCCGGGCCGGCGCGGTGCCTACCGCGCCGGCCGGCTGAGGGTCACAGGTCGGCGCACGGCTCCACGACCGGCAGCACCGCGTCGCGCACCCACGCGGCGAGGGAGGTGCCCGGCGGCCGCAGGATGACGGTGTCCACGCCGTGCACGGCGAAGCCCCGCATCTCCTCGACGAAGGCCGCGGTGTCGCCCGGGCCGATCGGCTTGCCGCGGTGCAGCATCGTGATGCGGATCTCGGCGGGGTCGCGGCCCACGTCGGCGCAGTGGGCGTGCAGCACGTCGAGCAGGTGGCGCAGGCGCTCCGGCGTCTCGGCGAACAGGTTGCACGCGTCCGCGTACTGCGCCACGAGCCGCAGGGTCTTCCGCTCGCCCGACCCGCCGATCATGATCTCCGGGCCCGACAGCGGCGGCGGGTAGCAGAGCGTCTCGGCGAGCTGGAAGTGCTTGCCCTCGAACGGCCCGTCCTGCTCCGGGTCGTACATCTGCCGGGCGATCCGGACGGTCTCCTCGAGCATCTCGAACCGCTCCTTGACCGGCGGGAACGGCACCCCCAGCCCCGCGTGCTCCTTGTCGTACCAGGCGGCGCCGATGCCGTAGGTCGCCCGCCCGCCGGAGACCACGTCGAGGGACGCCACGATCTTGGCCAGCAGGCCGGGGTGCCGGTACGTCACCCCCGTGACCAGCGCGCCGAGCTGCACCCGCTCGGTCACCCCGGCCAGGTAGCCCAGGGTCGTGTACGCCTCCAGCATCGGGTCCGAGGCCGGGAAGCCCTGGTGCTCCATCTGAAAGTAGTGGTCCATCACGGAGATCCACGAGACGCCGCCCTCGTCGGCGTACCGGGCGGCGTCCGCCAGCTCGGCGCGCATCCGGGCGGGCTCCATCGAGTCGAAACGCATGAAGTGGGTGCCGATTCGCATGCCTCGATCCTCCTCCGCCGGCGCTGCGCGTCAAGCCATGGACCGGGTACCGCCCCTCGGGCGGGCCTGCTCGCGCCCGGTCAGACGCCCAGGCCGACCAGGTCTTCCGTGCGCCCGAGCACGCACGCGACGAGCCACGTGATCGACCCGGCCGTCTCGCGCGGGGAGGCCGTCGGCTGCATCACGTGGCTCAGCGCCGAGCGCACCACGATGTCGATGATCACCGCGATCCGCTCGGGCGGCAGCGTCACCTCGTACTGGTCCACCCGGTCCTGGATCACCACCTTCACGGTGCCCAGCAGCGACTCGGAGTGCGTGGTGAGCAGCGGCAGCAGCTCGGTGTCCGCGCCGTGCGTCGCGGACACCACGGCCCGCAGCAGGTCGTTGCCCTCGGCGAACGTCAGCGTGCTCTCCACGGCGTCGTGGATAGCCGCCAGCAGGTCGTCGGGGTGGCTGTCGAAGGCCTCGGCGATACGGAAGACGAACTGCGCCGACTCCGTGAGCACCATGGCCTCGGCCAGGTCGTCGCGGCTGCCGACCGCGTTGTAGACGGTCTGCCGGCTCACGCCGGCCTCGGTCGCGAGGCGGCCCATCGTCACCTTGGACCAGCCATGGGCGCAGGTCAGGCGCGCGGCAGCGGCAATGATCCGGTTCCGGTTGGAGATCGGGTCGTCGTCGTGTGCGGCAGTCGCCTCGGCCATGGCCAAATCCTAGGCAACGGGTGAACTTCTGGGGCCTTCAGGATCGCCCCGGGATGCCCATTTCACCCCCTCGTCATTTCGCCCTGCGGATCGCCGGCCCGGCGCGGCTCCCGACCCCGGCTTCCGGCGGACCCCCTAGAGTGGCGGGCATGGATCTCGAGGAACGCCTGGCAGTCTTCATCGACTACGAGAACCTGGCGCTCGGCGCCCGGGAGCACCTGGGCGGGATGCAGTTCGACTTCGGCCCCATCGCCGACGCGCTCGCCGTCCGCGGGCGGGTGGTCGCGCGCCGTGCCTACGCGGACTGGTCGTACTTCGACGAGGACCGGCGGATGCTGACCCGGCACCAGGTCGAGCTCATCGAGATGACCCAGCGCATGGGCGCCTCCCGCAAGAACGCCGCCGACATCAAGATGGTGGTCGACGCCATCGAGATGGCCTTCGAGCGCGACTACATCTCCACGTTCGTCATGTGCACCGGCGACAGCGACTTCTCGCCGCTCGTCCACAAGCTCCGTGAGCTGAACAAGCGCGTGATCGGCGTCGGCGTCGAGAAGTCGACGTCGCGCCTGCTGCCCGCCGCCTGCGACGAGTTCCTCTTCTACGACCGGCTCGAGGGCGTCGAGGTGCCCGACGAGGACCAGGGCGCCCCCGCCCACAAGCGCGGCTCCCGCACCCGCAAGGCCGGCACGACGACGGAGCGCGCCAGCGCGCAGAAGGCACCGGCCGCCTCGCGCCGCACCAAGGCCGCCGAGGCGGTCGCGGAGGCCGTCGCCGAGGCGAACGCGCCCGAGACCCCGGCCGAGCCCGAGGCCGAGACCAAGCCCGCGACCCGGCGGCGCAAGAAGCCCGAGCCCGCCCCGGTGCCGGCCGACGTGGCGCCCGAGGCCGAGCCCGACGTGGACGTCAGCGAGCAGGACGAGGCGCCGACGTCGAACGACGTGCCGATGGAGGTGCGGGTGGCGCAGACCCTCGGCGACCTGCAGTCGTCGACGAGCGGCCCGGTCACGGCGTCCGCCCTCAAGCGGACGCTGCTGCGCAAGGACGCCACGTTCAGCGAGTCGGACTACGGGTTCCGCACGTTCGGCGAGTTCCTGCGCTTCCTCGCGGACCGCGAGTTCGTGGAGCTCGCGCCGGGCCCGTCGGCGGGCGACCCCGAGGTGTCGCTGCCGGAGCAGGGCGACACCGACGCGGCGTTCGCGCTGCTGCGCGACGTGGTGCAGGAGTCCGGCGGCTCCGCCGCTCTGTCCGGCCTGAAGAACGCGGTGCGCAAGCGCCGCCCCGACTTCTCCGAGAAGGCGCTCGGCTTCCGCGGTTTCCTCCAGTTCGCGAAGGCGGCGGAGGCCGCGGGCACGGTCTCGCTGGCCTGGGACGACGACGCGGACGACTACCTGGTCACCGCCTGAGCCGGAGGAGCAGCGCAGGGTGGGGGCCGAGGAACGAGGCACCCGCCCGGAGCGGAACCGCAGGCTCAGGCGGCAGAAGACACCGCGTAGTCATCTCC
>NZ_JBHVEG010000173.1:0-13372 GCF_042802395.1 Promicromonospora sp. NPDC057488 | reverse complement strand
GCTCAGGCGGAGGCCGCGCGCGCCAGGGCAGCGGCCGAGGCGCTCGTGGCGTCGTTCGAGAAGAAGAAGGAGACGGACAGGAAGGAAGCGGACGCGCACACGTCGCACTGAACCGGACCCGCACCGGGCTGCGCGGCGCCGTCGCCGCGCAGCCTCGTGAGCCGTGCGGTCGCGTCAGGGATCACTCGGGGGGCAGCGTGCTCGCTGCCGGGGCGCGGAGGCCGTCGAGCGCGATGGCGATCGTGCGGCGCCACTGCCCCTCGCCCCGGGTGGCCCCGAGGCACTCGGTCCCACCCATCGGGGCGATCGAGATCAGGACCAGGTCCCGCCAGTTCACGTCCGCCCTGAGCGCGCCGTGGTCCTGCGCGCGACGAACGAGCCGGTCGATGGCCGCCGCCAGCTCGGCACCACGCGCCGCTACCTCCGGCGCGAGTGGTTGTGCGGTGCCGCTCGTGAACTCGGCCAGCCCGAGATTGGCCAGCTGCGCCTCGGTATAGGCGAAGAGGAACCCGGACAGGCCGGCCCAGGGGTCCGGGTCCTCGAGAGCGGCGTCGGCCCATGCCTGGATCTCGGCGACCCCGTCCAGCAGCACGTCCGCGATCAGGGCCTCCTTCGACCCGAAGCGCCGGTAGAGCGTCCCGACCCCGACGTCGGCGCGCTCCGTGATGTCGGTCGTCGATGCCTGGAGCCCGTGCTCGGCGATCGCCGAGCGTGCGGCCTCGATCAGGCGCAGGCGCTTTCGACGGGAGTCCGCGCGCTCCCTCGGAACCTCACTCGTCCCCGTGGTCGCCATGTCCCGAACTGTAGTCGAGCGGACGACGGCTCTCCGCGCGGAGATTTCCTCTCGTAGCGGACGGCCATCCTCCAAACGGAGAGCACCTCTCCGTTCTGTTACGTTGAGGACATGCGAGCCACCACCCCACCTGCCCTGATCGTGTACGGCGCCACCGGCTACGTCGGGCGGCTGATCGCCGAGGAAGCGGTGCGCACCGGGCTCGATGTCGCCGTCGCCGGCCGGGACCGAACCAAGGTCGAGGCGCTCGCCGAGCGGCTCGGCGTCCCTGGCCGGACTTTCACGCTCGACGAGCCGGCCGTCGTGCGGGAGGAGCTCCGTGGCGCCACGGCCGTGCTGAACGTCGCGGGCCCGTTCAGCCGGACCGCCGAGCAGCTCATGGACGCGGCCGTCGCGGAAGGCGTCCACTACCTCGACACCACCGCTGAGTTCGCGACCTTCGCCCAGGCTGAGGAGCGGTCCGCCGCGGCCGAGGCGGCCGGCGTCATGCTGCTGCCCGGCGTCGGCTGGGACGTCGTGCCGAGCGATGCCGTCGCCGTCCACACCGCAGGCAGGACGACGCGGCCGGTAGCGCTCCGGGTGGCCCTGAAAGTGACCGGCGGGTTCTCCCGCGGTTCGGTCTCGAGCGCCGCCGGAATCGCTGACCTGGGCGGACTGGTGCGCGCCGACGGACAGCTCGTGCGCACCGAAGGGGCCGTGTCAGTCACCTTCGACCTCGGCACGGGCCCGGAGCAGTACGACCCGGCCCCGATGGGCGATCTCATCACGGCGTGGCACTCGGTCGGGCTGCGCGACATCGCGGTGTTCATGCGCTCCGACGCGGGGATTCCCGTACCGGGCACCGAGCTCCCGGAGGGGCCTACGCCGTCGGAGCGCGACTCCGGCCGGTACTGGGCGCTCGCGGAGGTCACCGACGCGGACGGCAGCGTCGTCCGCTCGGTGATCGAGACCCCGACCGGCTACACGTACACGCAGCTCTCCGCGGTCGCGGCCGCCCGCCGGGTGCTCGACGGCCGCCACACCTCCGGCTTCCGGACGCCGTCCGCGGCGTTCGGTCCCGACTTCGCGACGAGCATCGCGGACAGCCGGATCACCGACCTCTGACCTGCCCGCAAGCCATACCCAAGACCATCCTCGAGGAGACCTCGATGCGCTACACGACATTCGGACGACGATCGGGCCTACGGGTCTCCGAGTACGCCCTCGGCACCGGCAACTTCGGCACCGCGTGGGTCAGCGGCACGGGCGCGGCTGACGCGCGCGCGATCTTCGACCGGTTCGCCGAGGCCGGCGGCACGTTCCTGGACACCGCGGGGATGTATCAGGCGGGTGAGTCCGAGGCGGTGCTGGGCGACCTGTTGTCCGCCGACCGCGACCACTTCGTCGTCTCGACGAAGTACGGCGCGACCGACGCGGCGCAGCCGCACGTCTCGCTGACCGGCAGCGGCCGGAAGAACCTCGTCGCGTCCGTCGAGGCGAGCCTGCGGCGGCTGCGGACCGACCACGTCGACCTGCTGTGGGTCCACTTCCCGGACGGCGTCACCCCGATCGACGAGATCGTTCGCGGCATGGACGACCTGGTGCGCTCAGGGAAGGTCCATCATGTAGCCCTGTCGAACTTCCCGGCGTGGCAGGTGTCGGCGGCCGCGATCCTGGCCGACCTGCGGGGCTGGGCGCCGATCGTCGGGATCCAGACGGAGTACAGCCTCATCGAGCGGTCCGCCGAGCGCGAGCTGCTGCCGATGGCCGAAGGGCTCGGTCTGGCCGTGAACCTGTGGTCGCCGCTGTCCGGCGGCCTCCTCACCGGCAAGTACCGGACAGGCGGCGAGGGGCGGGCCAACGATCCCAGCCGGTACGTGACGGCGGAGTCCACCGACCAGCGGACCGCGGTCATCGACACCGTCCTGGCGGTCGCCGAGGAGACGGGCGTGAGCACTGCGCAGGTGTCGATGGCCTGGCTCCGTCAGCGGGGTGAACGGTCCGCCGCGACGCTCGTCCCGATCGTCGGCCCGCGCACCCTGGCCCAGCTGGACGACTACCTCGACGCGCTGACGGTGACCCTCACCGACGAGCAGTACGCCCGGCTCGACGCCGTCAGCGCCGTCGAACCGGGTGTCCCCTCCACGATCAACGCGAGCATCCGCGAGAGCCTGCTCGGTGGTGACCTCGCCCGCTTCATCAGCCCGGCCGTCCCGGTGGCCTGAGGGCCAGTAGCTCAAGGCCCGAGCGAGCGGCGCAGGGGCGAGTGTCAGTGGCGGGTGCTGTGATGGCGGCATGAGCCTTCGAGGATTCTCCACCATCAACTACTGGGCCGACGACGTCGGCGCCGCCGCCGACTGGTACTCCGAGCTGCTCGGCGTCGAGCCGTACTTCCAGCGCCCCGGACCGGACGGGAAGCCGGCCTACGCCGAGTTCCGCATCGGGGACAACGAGGCCGAGCTCGGCCTCGTCAGCCGCTCGTTCGCGCCCCCGGGGCTGCCCGACCAGCCCGGGGGCGCGCTCATGTACTGGCACGTCGACGACCTGGACGGTTTCGTGGCCCGCCTGCTGGACCTGGGCGCCACGGAGTACGAGCCCGTCACCCCACGCGGTGACCAGGGCTTCGTCACCGCCTCCGTCGTGGACCCGTTCGGCAACCTGCTGGGCGTCATGTACAACCCGCACTACGTCCAGCAGTTCGGAGGTGGGCCCGGGGCCGCTAGGTTGCCTGAGTGACTTCCGCACCCCTGACCTCCGCGCCCGAGATCATCAGCTCGCTCCTCGACCTGACCGCATGGACCGTTCTCGACGTCGACCCCGAGGGCCGCATCCTGGCCGGGAACGACGAGTCCGGCAGCATGCAGCTCGTCGAGATCGCGCCGGACGGCAGCCGCACCCAGCTCACCGCGCTGCCGTCCCGCTGCTCCGGCCGCTACGTGCCCGGCACCCGGAGCGTGGTGGTGCAGCACGACAACGGCGGCGACGAGCAGATGCAGCTCAGCCTCCTGGAGATCACCCCGGGCGCGGCGCCCGCCACGGCGGGGGACCTCACGCCCCTGGTCCACGACCCCGCGTACAAGCACGACCTGGCGGACGTCTCCGCCGGGTCCGTGGTGTTCCTGACCAACCGGCGTGACGGCGTCGACTTCGACGTCGTGGTGCACGACCTCGCGACCGGCACCCAGACCACGCTGTACGACGGCGGCGGGTACCTCGTGGACGCGGTCGCCTCCCACGACCGGCGCTCGGTCGCGATCACCACGCTGAGCAGCAAGCCGCGCTCCACGCAGATCCTCGTCGCGGGCGGCGCAGACGGCACGGTCACCCGCGACGTCACGGCCGCCGACGAGCACGCCCACCACACGCACGTCGCCTGGTCCGCCGGCGACGACACCCTGGTCATGGCCTCCGACCACGAGCGCGAGCACGCCGCCGTCGTCCGGGTCCGCACCGGAGCCGAGGGGGCCGACGGAGCGAAGGGCACGACCTGGGAGACCCTCGTCGAGGCCGCCGACCACGACCTCGAGGTGGTCCTCTCCCCCGACGGCTCCGCCATGGTCGTCGGCCACCACCAGGACGGCGTCACCACCCTCGCCGTCCACGAGCACGACGGCACCCACCGCTGCGACGTCACCCTGCCCGACACCGGCGTGCCCACCGTCGTCTGGGCCCCCGACTCGTCCCGGTTCGCCGTGCACCTCACCGCCTCCGGCGACCCCGGCTCCATCCACCTCGTCGACGCCACCACCGGGACCTCGACCACCCTGGTCGACGGCCGCGCCCAGATCCCCGACGGCCTGCCCATCGTCCTGCCCACCGTGCACCGCGTCCCCACGCCCGACGGCGAGCAGATCCCCTGCTTCGTCTACCGGCCCGCCACCACCGACACCCCGGTCGCCGGCGCGTCCGTCGTCGTCGTGCACGGCGGCCCCGAGGGCGAGGCCACCCGCCTGTTCTCCCCCGTCATCCAGGCCCTCGCCGGCGCCGGGTTCACCGTGCTGGTCCCCAACGTGCGCGGCTCCGCCGGCTACGGCAAGCGCTGGGTCAGCCTCGACGACGTCGACAAGCGGCTCGACTCCGTCGCCGACCTCGCCGCCCTGCGCGCCTGGCTGCCCGACCTCGGCCTCGACCCCGCACGCAGCGCCCTGTGGGGCGGGTCCTACGGCGGCTACATGGTGCTCGCCGGCACCACCATGCAGCCCGACCTCTGGGCCGCCGGAGTCGACATCGTCGGCATGTCCTCCCTGGTCACCTTCCTCGAGAACACCTCCGAGTACCGCCGCGCCGCCCGCGAACGCGAGTACGGCAGCCTCGAGCACCACCGCGACCTGCTGGTCGCCGCCTCACCCATCACCCACCTCGACCAGCTCCGCGCGCCCCTGTTCGTCATCCACGGCGCCAACGACCCCCGCGTCCCCCTCTCCGAGGCCGAGCAGATCGCCGCGGCGCTCGCGGACCGCGGGATCCGGCACGAGCTGCGGGTCTACCACGACGAGGGGCACGGCCTGGCCAAGCGGGCCAACCGCAAGGACGCCTATCCGGCGGCGATCGAGTTCCTGACCGAGATCCTGGGGCGGTGAGCACGCCGTGACCTTCGAGGAGCGCCGGCTGCGCCTGTCGGTGGACGACCAGATCGAGGGGCGGTACCTCGAGGTGCCGTTCGAGATCCCGGGGCGCGGCGCGGACGCCCTGGAGGTCACGCTCGCGTACGACCGGGACGCCGCCGTGATCGACCTGGGCTGCCGCGACCCGGAGCGGTGGCGCGGCTGGTCAGGAGGGGCGCGGTCCCGGTTCGCGATCGACCCGGGAGCGCGGCCGGTCGCGAACCTGGGCACAGGCACAGGCACAGGCACAGACTCGGGCACAGCCACGCCCGGGTACGAGCCCGGCGAGCTCGTACCGGGCGCCTGGGCGGTGGTGCTCGGCCTGCACCGGCTGCCCGCCGAGCCGATCGACGTCACGGTCACCATCGCCACCGGGGCCGACGCCGGGCCGGTCGAGGACGAGCCGCCGGCGCCGCCCCCGCCGTCGGGCAGCGGGCCCGGCCGCACCCGGCTGGGGCGTGACCTGCCCGCGCCCGACGGCCTGACCTGGTACGCGGGCGACCTGCACGCGCACACCACGCACTCGGACGGGACGCTGAGCATCGCCCAGCTCGCGTCCGCCGCCGTCGGACGGGGCCTGGACTTCCTCGCCGTGACGGACCACAACACCGTCTCGCACCACGCGCACCTGCCCGGCGTCGGCGCGGCGTACGACCTGTGCCTGCTGCCCGGGCAGGAGGTCACCACGCACGCGGGTCACGCGAACGCGTTCGGGGACATCGGCTGGGTGGACTTCCGGCGTCCGGCGCGGCAGTGGTTGTCCGACGTCGAGACGCGCGGCGGGCTGCTGTCCGTGAACCACCCGCTGCAGGACGACTGCGGCTGGCAGTTCCCCGTTCGGACCCCGTTCCTGGAGCTGTGGCACATCTCGTGGTTCCTCGACCTGACGGCGACCGGGCCGTGGGCGTACCTGCGGGGTCTCGGCGGCTCGGCGGACGGCGGACCGGGCGGGAATCCCGTGTTCCTGGGCGGCAGCGACTTCCACACGCCCGACCAGGGCTACCCGCCCGGCACGCCCACGACCTGGGTTGCCGCGGCCGACCGCACGCCCGCGGCGATCCTGGACGCGATCCGCCACGGCCGCACCGCCATCAGCCGCTTCCCGGGCCCGGGCGAACCGGTCCTGGTGCGCGTGGGCGACGACCTGGTCGCGGTCGACGCGGACGGCACCGTCCTGGTCGAGGGCCTGCCGGACGGCGGCACCGACCGCAGGCGCCGGGTCCGCGGGGACCGCGTGACGTTCGCCGCGCCGCCCGAGCACGGCCCCTACCGGCTGGAGGCCGCCGACCGGACGCTGCTCGCGATCAGCGCGTGACCGGCTGGTCGTCGGGCGCATCCCCGGCCTGCTCCTGCGGTGCTGCCGGCAGCCGGATGAACCGCGACACGACCGTGCCGATCGTCAGCAGCACCAGCGGGTACACCGACAGGTACACGCGGAACGCCTGCCCGGGGTCCGGTCCGGGGTCGGCACCCGAGCGGTAGCCGAACCACAGCGCGAGCGAGGCCAGCGCCGCCGCCGTCAGCAGGCCGTTGAGCCGGCCCAGCACCCCGAACGCCGCCAGGAACAGGCCGCTGCGGTGCGTGCCGTGCTGGGCGGCGTCGGCGTCGAGCACGCGGGCGATCACCAGGTCGTTGGTCGCGAGCACGCCGGAGTAGCCCACGGCCACGGCGAGCCCGGCGAGGATGCCGGTGACCAGGTCGGTCGCGAAGTACAGCGGCACGAACCCGACGGCCGCGACCGGCAGCGCGAGCCGCCACGTCCAGGCCGCGCCCTTGCGGCGCACCACGGCCGCCCACACGCTCAGCATGCCGATCGACACGGCGATCACCACGAGCTGCAGGATGCTCGCGTCCAGCGCAGAGCCGCCCAGCGTGTGCGCCACGTAGAGCTGCAGCCCGCCCAGCACCAGCGCCATCGCCGCGCCGTAGCAGGCGTTGACCAGCCCCACGGTCCAGAAGTGCGCCGTCGACAGGATCTGCCCCACGGACCGGAAGAACTGCGGCTTGGGCTCGGCGTCCAGGGCCGGGTCCTCCCGCACGCCGAGCGCGGTCCACAGGATGACCGCCGCCGAGACCACGCCGAAGATGATCGCCAGCCGCCCGTAGCCGACCGTGGAACCCTCCGAACCCAGCACGTTCCGCGCCAGGACCGGGGTCAGCGCCAGCGCGATCACCAGGGCGACCAGCTGCGCGCCCTGCCGGACCGCGTTCGCCGTCGCCCGGCGCCGCTCGTGCGTGAACAGCTCCGGCAGCAGCGCGCCGTAGCTGGCGTTGATCAGGGAGTCCGCCATCTCCGTGGTGATCGCGAAGACCGCGAACCACACCGCCAGCCCCACCGCCGAGTCCGCCACCGCGCCCGGCACCGTGAACAGCGCGACGGTCGTGACCGTGAGCACCAGCGCGCCGACCACCAGGTAGGGCCGACGCCGCCCCCACCGCGAGCGCGTCCGGTCCGACAGGTACCCGAACACGGGGTTGTCCAGGGCGTCCAGCACCCCGTACACCGCGTACACGGTCGCGTAGACGACGGCGTCCAGGCCGAGCAGCTCCACGTACACGTAGAGCATCGAGCCCTTGACCAGGTTGATCGGCAGCGAGGTGCCGAACATGCCGACGCCGTAGCGCAGCGGCGACGTCCCGCGCGGACCCCGCGGCGGGGTGCCTGCCTGCGGTGCGTCCACGGCGTCCTCGGCCTCCACGCCGGTGAGCCTACTCACCACCCGCTGACGAGGTCGATGCCTTCCCGCTCGATCTCCCGGATGAAGACCGGGTCACCCAGCAGCCGCAGCTCCCACACCCGCTTGCGCCACCACGCCGCCGAGACCTCCCGCTGCCGCGGGGTGTCCGGCGCCGGGTGCAGGAAGATCTCGCTCGTCCCCTCGGGCAGCCGGCGCAGCAGGCCCAGGTAGTGCTCCCGCAGCGTCGGGTAGTCCCGGGCCTCCGCGTCACCGCCACGATGGGTCGCGATCACCCGCGGGATGCGCACCCCCGCGGCGTCCGCGGCCGCGACGGCGCTCGCGTGCCGGGTGCGGACGTCGGCACTGGCCAGCAGGGGGTCGTCGTCGCCGTACAGCTCCAGGCCGCGAGGCATGCGGAACGCCAGCCCGTGCGCGGCGCAGAACGCGATCGACTCGGCGAGGTAGGAGCGGCCCAGCAGCCCGTAGAGGGTGCCCTGGTGTGAGTCCAGCCGGCCGGGCGACGGCGCGCCCGCGTCCGCGGCGGCTCGCGTCAGGGCGTCGACCTGGGCGCCGATCCGGTCGGTGACGTCGTCGAACCCGCCCTCCGGCGCGGGCGTGGGGAGCACCACGTGCACGCCCGGGGCGACGTCGGGCGCTGCCTCGGCGACATGCAGGACGGCGCGCGCCGCACCCGGGTTCTCCGGCGGGCTGCCCGGCCCCGCGCCCGGGTCGAGGGTGATCACAGAGACCGCCGTGAGGGGTGATCCGGCCAGGAGGGCGGCGATCTCGCGGTCCGCGTCGGGATCGGTCCCGGCGTCGTCGGCGGTGAGGACGAGGCTGCGCGTCATGCGGTCCAGTCTGGCGCAGCGGCGGACTGTCCGGGCCCCGAACGGTCCCCTGACCTCAGTCTTTACCGATGACGCTGGTGCCGAGCGCCGTCCGGACCTTGCCGAGCTCCAGCTCGAGCTCCCAGGGCGTGGTCACGTGCGGGATGGCGGACGGGACGCTGGACGGCTTGGCCGTGTGCAGGGTGAGGCTGGCGCCCAGGGTGTCGGCCCGCCAGACGCCGGTGCCCACCACCTCGTACTCGCCCACGTCGGTGCGGTGCAGCATCACGACGTACTCGTGGTCGCTGCGCAGGATCGACGCCAGGTTCACCCCGGGTGGCGAGGAGGCCGAGCCGACCTGGGTGACGACCAGGCTCGCGTCCTTCTCGACCTCGCCGAGCATCACCTTGCGCAGCTCCAGCTCGGTGCGCGTCCAGGGCACCCGGTCCACGACGTCGACCCCGGACCGGCCGGCCTGCACCAGCGCGACGACGTCGGCGTCGGCGACCAGCTGCTCGACCGTCGAGTACTTCTCGGGAACGGTGAAGTTCGCGACGCTCGCCTCGCGCGCGCACCCGCCCAGCAGTCCGCCCACCAGCAGGACGCCGAGCAGCGACCCGCCCACACGTGCACGCATCAGCCGCTCACCCCCTGTCGTCCTGGTCATCAGGTGCCGGTGGGCACCCACTGAGAGAGAGCGACAGGTCGCGGCGCGCGGGGCGCCTGCTTCGTGTACTCGCTTGCAGTGCAACGAATGGTCCCCCGCTGCGAGAAGCGGGTACAAGGGTTCACCCGGGCTAACCAGCGCGGATCAGGCTTGTGATTTACCACTATCTGAAAACTCGGCGGAGAACCGGCTGAAAACGGTCAGCGGGCAGGGGGGCCTGCGGGGCAGTGACCGGCAGGACCGCTGACCGACGGCGCCGTACAGCACGACGTCCGCCGTCCCGGGCCTCAGGGAGGTGGACGGCGGACGTCGAGGAGCTGTCCTGGTGAGCGGGCGGGGCGGGCCGCCGTCAGGCGGCGTGGGTGCTGGCGATCGCGCGTACGAGGCCCGACGTCGAGATCGAACCCTTGCGGTAGCGCTCGACGGCGGCGACCAGCGCCTCGCCGACGTCGCTCGGAACGCGCGAGGACGGCGCCGTCGGGTGCCAGATCTCGCGCTCGAAGACGGCGGTCCGGCGGGCCGGGCCGCGGAACAGGCGCCCGGCCAGTGCGGGCGGAGCACCGGCCGGAGGCGCGGGCACCGGAGGCAGCGGTGCGGGTGGCGGGGGCACCGGAGGCAGCGGCGCGAGAGGCACTGCCGCGTTGGGCTCGGGCGCCGCGTTCGGCTCGGGCCGTGCGGCCTGGTTCGCAAGTTGGGAGGCCCGGTATCGGGCACCGGGGTTCCAGCGCAGTGTGGGCATGACCGGCGGGGCGTGCCGCACCCCGCTGCTCTCCCGGCGGGGAGCGGGCGGGTCCGAGGGGTCGGTGGCCTCGGAGAGAAGGGCAGGCTCAGGAAGGTCGGCGACCTCGGAAAGCCCGGTCGTCTCGGACGACTCGGCAGCAGCAGCGGTCCGTGCTGCCTGCTCGGCGTGCGCCTGCCGCAGTGCGGCGACGATCCGGGCGACGCGTCCGGTGTCTGCCCGCGGGCTGGTCACGGCGGGCGCCGGCTCGGCGGCCGGGTCGCCTTCCACGGCTCCGGCAGCCGGGTCCTGTGCGGCTGGAGCCTGAGCATCGGGAGTCTCGGCACCGGGCGTCTCCACCTCGGTCTCGTCCGGGACCTGGTCCTGCGTACCGTCCGTCGTGTCGTCCGCCATGACCGCGCTCCCTCACCATCGACTGCCCGCGACCCGCTGCGGTTGCTGTCCCATATGTTCCCTGCCCTGCCCGGGACGTGCAAGCCCCGGGCAGGGCAGGGTCATGGTGCGGTCATGACGGCTGGTCAGTCGCCGCCCAGCAGGTCGAGGAAGCTGGGGGTGCTGGCGAACGGGTCGTCCCGCTTGGTGTGCTCCCCGCGCGCGGCCACCGTCGCCGCGAGGGACCGGCCGGCCCGCTCGATGCGCTCGGGCAGCGAGCTCGCGCCGTCGTCGCGCCGGGTGCGGTCCCCGGCCTGCGCCCAGTCGTCCGTGGCCGCGAAGACCGACGTGGTCACGACGTCGGCACGCAGGTAGGTGAACAGCGGGCGCATCGAGTACTCCAGTGCGAGCGAGTGCCGCGGCGTGCCGCCGGTCGCCCCGAGCAGCACGGGCATGCCCGTCAGGGCGTCCTTGTCGAGGATGTCGACGAACGACTTGAACAGCCCCGAGTAGGTGGTGGTGAAGAGCGGCGAGACGGCGATGATGCCGTCGGCCTGCGTGATCGTCTCGATGTCACCGGCCAGGTCACCCGTGGGGAACCCGGTGAGCATCGCGTCGATGATCGCGTGGCCGTGGTCGCGCAGCTCGACGACCTCGACGGTCACGTCGTGGCCGAGCGCCTTCAGCTCGCGCGCGGTGGCGTCCGCCAGGCGGTCCGCCAGCAGGCGCGTGGAGGAGGGCTGGCCCAGCCCCGCGTGTACGACGGCGATGGTGCGCCGGGGCCGGTCCTCGGTGGGGACGATCCCCGTCATCAGAGCGCCTCCTCGGCCAGCGTGCCGGTGAACTCGTCGCCACCGTCACCCACGTGGGTGGCGCCGGCCTCGCCCTTGGCCTGGGCCGCGGCGACCCGCTCGGCGTGGGTCGGCGGGTTGGCCGGCACGTCGGCCGGACGCTTGGCGTCGGCGATCTTGCGCAGCTCGGGCACGACCTCGGAGGCCAGGATGTCGATCTGCTCCAGGACCGTCTTGAGCGGCAGCCCGGCGTGGTCCATCAGGAACATCTGGCGCTGGTAGTAGCCGACGTCGTCGATGAACGAGCCGTACCGGTCGACGACCTCCTGCGGGGAGCCGACGGTCAGCGGCGTGTCGCGCGTGAAGTCCTCCATGGTGGGGCCGTGCCCGTAGACGGGCGCGTTGTCGAAGTACGGCCGGAACTCACTGATGGCGTCCTGGCTGTTCTTGCGCATGAACACCTGGCCGCCGAGGCCCACGATCGCCTGGTCGGCGCGGCCGTGGCCGTAGTGCTCGAACCGCTGGCGGTAGAACGCCACCATCTGCTTGGTGTGGCTCATGGGCCAGAAGATGTTGTTGTGCAGGAAGCCGTCACCGTAGTAGGCGGCCTGCTCGGCGATCTCGGGGCTGCGGATCGAGCCGTGCCACACGAACGGCGGCACGCCGTCCAGCGGGCGCGGGGTGGCGGTGAAGCCCTGCAGCGGGGTGCGGAACTTGCCCTCCCAGTCCACGACGTCCTCGGTCCACAGGCGGCGCACCAGCGCGTAGTTCTCGATCGCGAGCGGGATGCCCTGGCGGATGTCCTGCCCGAACCACGGGTACACGGGGCCGGTGTTGCCGCGGCCCATCATGAGGTCCATGCGGCCGTTGCTGATGACCTGGAGCATCGCGTACTCCTCGGCGATGCGGACCGGGTCGTTGGTGGTGATCAGCGTGGTCGCCGTGGACAGGGTGATGTCCTTGGTGACACCCGCGAGGTAGCCGAGCATCGTCGTCGGGCTCGAGGCCACGAACGGCGGGTTGTGGTGCTCACCGGTCGCGAAGACGTCGAGGCCTGCCTCGTCCGCGTGCTTGGCGATGGTGAGCATGGCGCGGACGCGCTCGGTGTCGTCCGGGGTGTGCCCCGTCGTCGGGTCCGTAGTCACGTCGCTGACACTGAAGATCCCGAACTGCATGATGCTGTGCTCCTCGATCGTGGTGCTCCTGAGCGGGTCGCCGCTCGCGCTGTTCATGCATCTGCATGAACATGGGTCTCAACCGGCGACCCGTGCTGATTGTTCCCGCCGCGAACACGGTCACCTGCCTCGACGTGCGTGAGATCGCGCACATACACACCCAGTTTGCCCGGAGTGCGCTTGCGGGCGCACGTCCGATCGGTAGCCTGGTTTGGCACGGCTGGTCGTCAGACCGCTGAAACATGGGCTGGAACATCACAGAGGGTCCCTGCGTTGGCTATACGGACCTTTTTCCGCCACCTATCCCGACAACCCTCTGGAGGACATCGTGCCTGACCGGTCCCTGCGCGGTATGAGCATCGGTAGTAAGAGCATGGAGTCTGACGAGGGCGTGGACTTCGCCCCTCGGTTCCAGGCCTACTACGACTGCCCCAACGGCCACACCATCATCCTGCCCTTCGCCACCGATGCGGACGTACCCCCGATCTGGGAGTGCCGCTGTGGCGAGGAGGCGCTGCTCCGCGACGCCGAGAAGCCCGAGCCGAAGGCGACCAAGCCGCAGCGCACCCACTGGGACATGCTGCTCGAGCGCCGCACGGTGAAGGAGCTCGAGGACCTGCTCGACGAGCGCCTCGAGCTGCTGCGCGCCGGCAAGCTGCGCCGCTCGGCCTGACCCCTTCCGGGGGCCACGCCGCCCAGCAGCAGGAATAGCAGAACGACCGCCGGTCCGGACCCTCGGGTCCGGAC
>NZ_JBHVEG010000172.1:0-13390 GCF_042802395.1 Promicromonospora sp. NPDC057488 | reverse complement strand
GGCACAGGCCTGTGCCGACCTCGATGCAGACTGCCGAGTTTGCGGTGCAAACTGCCGACCGCCAGTGGAGAGGCGCGGCCGCGCGAAGAGCGGGGCGCGCAGAGCGGGGGTGCGCAGCGGGGCAAGCTGCCGACCTGCGCGGGGCGACTGCCCACTTCAGTGGGCGGGGCCTGGTCGAACAGCTGGCGGCGGTCACCCCGGAGGCCCGCTGACGTCGGCAGACCGCGCGCGCTGCGTCGGCAGTCCGTGGCGGCGTCGGCAGTTTGCATCGAAGTCGGCACAGGCCTGTGCCGATCTCGATGCAGACTGCCGAGTTTGTGGGGCAAACTGCCGACTGCCCCCGTCAGCGCGTTGTGCTGCCCGGCGTGGGGCTGCCTCCCGCCCCGCCGCCCTCCGTCGTGTCGCCCGCCGCTTCAGCGGCCGCCGGGGCGCTCTCGCGGAACTCGATCGTGTGGCCCACCGTGACGTGCCGGCCCGGGCCCGCGTAGCCCTCCAGCCGCTCCAGCAGCAGGTCCAGCGCACGTTCGGCGAGCGCCCGCGTGTCCGGGGCGACCGACGTCAGGCTCGGCGCGGTGCTCGCGCCGAGCTCGATCGCGTCCCAGCCGATCACGGCGACGTCGCCCGGCACGTCCAGGCCGTGCCGCCGCAGGGCGCGCAGCGCGCCGATCGCCGCGAGGTCGTCGCGGCACAGCAGCCCGTCCAGCCGCAGCCCGGCCGACAGGGCGGCGTCGAGGGCCTCCTCGGCGTCGCGGGCGTCGCCGTCCTGCCGCCGGGTGACGAGCAGCTCCGGGTCGGCGGACAGGCCGGCGTCGGCGAGCGCCTGGCGGTAGCCCTCGATCCGGAGCCTGGACGTCCACGACATCCGGTCGGTCTCGTGCCCGAGGAACCCGATGCGGCGGCGTCCGGCGCGCACCAGGTGCCCGACGGCGTCGCGGGCGGCGGCCACGTTGTCGATCGCGACCTGGTCCGCGCCGTCGGGCTGTGGGTCCTCGCCCAGGAAGACGATGGGCATGCCGTGCTGCTCCCCGTCCAGCTCGCGGGCGGCCAGGACCTGCGGCTGCATCACCATCGCGTCCATGATCCCGGCCTCGCGGTCGCGCAGCACGGAGCGTTCGCCGTCCGCCGTCGCGCCCGTCTCCGCGAGCAGGAGCCGGTAGCCGCGCGACTCGGCGACCCGCGCGAAGACGTGCGCGAGCTCGGCGAAGTACGGGCGCCGCAGGTCCGGGAACGCGAGCCCGAGCATGCTCGACCTACCCGTGGCGAGGCTGCGGCCCGTGCGGTTGGGCCGGTATCCGAGCTCGTCGATCGCCGCCTGCACCCGCTCGCGCATCCCCGGGCTGACGTGCTGGTACCCGCGGACCACGTTGGACACGGTCTTCATCGAGACCCCCGCGTGCTCCGCGACGTCCTGCAGGGTCACCCGGTTCATGTCGGAAGATTACCTTTGGCCCCCGGACGGCCGGGAAAGGTCCGCCGCGAGCGCCTGCGCACGGCGGACCTTCGGAGGAGCCTCGGCCGACGACGGATCGGCCGCCGAGGCTTCAGCCGACGACGCCTCAGCCGACGACGCCGGCCGACCCCGCCTCAGCCGACCACGCCTCAGCCGACGACGGAGCCCGCGCGCGGGGCGCTCGTCACCGCGAGGCAGGTGATCGCCGCCGCCGCCGACCAGGCCTGCGGGCGGCAGGCCGCCGGGTACGGCGTCGGCACCCCGGCGCGCGTCGCCGGGTCGCCGCCGTGCAGCTCCGGCACGCGGTAGTCGAAGCCCTCGGCAGCCGCGAGCAGCCCGTCCACCGCGCGGCGCGCGTGACCGGCCAGGCCGGCGCGGTGCATACCGTGCACCGCGATGGCGGTGTCGTGCGTCCACACGCTGCCCCCGTGGTACGACAGCGGCCAGTAGCCCGCCGCGCCCGTGGACATCGTGCGGATGCCGAACCCGGTCGACATCGCCGGGCCCAGCAGCAGGTCGGCGACGTGCTGCTCCTCGTCCGGCTCCAGGATCCCGGTGCCCAGCAGGTGCCCGATGTTGCTGGTCAGCGTGTCGACCGGGCGCTTGTCCTTGTCCAGCGCCACGGCCGGGTACCGGCCCTCCGGCGTCTGCACCCAGTACGACGCCGCGAACCGGGCGCGCAGGTCGGCGGCCCAGGCACGCAGGCCGGCCGGGTTGAGGACGGCGGCGGTCGCTGCGGATGCCCCGTCGTCCGACCGCGAGGTCTCCGTGCCGAACGCCTCCAGCAGGTCCGCGCCCGCGAGCGCCGCCTCGTAGGCGTAGCCCTGGACCTCGCAGAGCGCGATCGGGCCGTCGGCGAGGGCGCCGTCGCGCCACTGGATGGAGTCGCCGGAGTCCTTCCAGCCCTGGTTGGCCAGGCCGCGCCCGGACCGGTCGATGTAGTCGAGGAACCCGTCGCCGTCGCTGTCGCCGTGCTCGATCAGCCAGGTCAGCGCGCCGCGCAGCGCGGGCAGCAGGGCGGCGACCTCGTCGTCGGGCATGCCGGCGCGCCAGGCGTCGGCGAGCAGGCAGATCCACAGCGGGGTGGAGTCGACGCTGCCGTAGTACAGCGGGGGCAGGACGACGCCCTCGCCGGGGATCTCGAGCGGCGTCGCGCGCAGCTCGTGCAGGATCTTGCCGGGCTCCTGCGCGGTGTCGACGTCGTGGTCGGTGCCCTGCAGCCGGGCCAGGACGCGCAGCGTGGACGCCGCGATCCTGACGTCGAGCGGGAGCGCTAGGCGGGCGGCCCACAGGGCGTCGCGGCCGAACAGCGTGAAGAACCAGGGCGCACCGGCGGCGAAGAACTCGTCGTCGGGGTGGCCGGGCAGGGTCAGGCGCAGGGCGTCGAGGTCGTCGAGCGCGGTGTCGAGCCAGCGGCCGAGGCGGGGGTCGGCGCCCTCGGAGACGGCGATCCTGGCTGCACCGACAGGGGCTGTGCCGGCAGGGGCTGCACCGGCAGGGGCTGCACCGGCAGGAGCCGCACCGGCAGGAGCCGAGTCGCCGGCCCCCGCCCCGCGCAGCGCCTCCGCGGTCCCGGGCCAGGTACCGGCGGCGCCGCGGACGACCATGGCGTCGTCGTGCAGGGCGAGCGACCAGGCGGCCTCCGCGCTGCCGCGGGCCGGGACGTCCAGCGGCCAGGTCGCGACGATCTCGCCGTCCGCGCCGGTGGTCACGGTCGCGCCGGCGGCCGTCAGCGTGAACGAGTGGCCGCCGGAGCGCGCCGTCACGGTGCTGCTGCCAGAACCGTCGCCGAGCGTGATCTCCGGCGCGCCGCCCGGGGCGGCGACGCCGGCCTTGACCTCGTGCATGCTCGCGAAGTCGGGGCGCAGCCGCAGGCGTAGGGTCACGCGCGTCGGCTCGGCCAGGTGCGAGGCGACGGTCCAGGTCTCCGCGAGCGAGCCGTCGGCCACGCGGCGGTCGCGCACGAGACGCAGCTTGGGGTCGGGCGTGGCGTCGTCCGCCCCGCGCAGGAGGCCGCCGAACACGACGTGCGAGGCGCTGTCCGGGGCGAGCGAGATGTACTCGATCGCCGACTCGGCGCACTCCAGCGTCAGGCCGCGCACGTGCCGCACGTCGCCGTGGTAGACGCCGTCGATCGGCGCGGCGCCGAGGTTGCCGTCACGGCCAGACCAGACCTGGGTCGGGGCGCGCAGGGCGATGACGGCGTCGCCGAGCAGCGGCTGCAGTGGCTGCATGGGCGGGGTGGTGGACGTCGTGCTCGTCGTCGTGCTCGTCGTCATTCCTTGACGGCTCCTTCGCTGGTGTTCATGATGCGTCGCTGGAACACGAAGAACACGACCGCCACGGGGATGGTCATGATCGCCGCGGCGGCGAGCTTGATGGGGTACTGGCTGCCCTGGCTGAGCTGCCCGCTGGCCAGGGAGGCGACGCCCTTGGTGAGGGTCGTCAGGTCGGGGGACTGGGCGGCGACGATGAAGTGGCTCAGCTCGTTCCACGACCCCTGGAACGACAGGATCACGATGGTCACGAGCGCGGGTCGCGCCATGGGCAGCACCACGGACCAGAAGATCCGGAACGTCCCGGCGCCGTCGATGCGGGCCTGCTCCTCGACCGAGGCCGGGATGGACTCGAAGAAGTTCTTCATGATGAACACGCCGGCCGCGTCCACGAGCAGCGGCAGCACCATGCCCGCGTACGAGTCGTAGATGCCGAGCTGGTTGATCACCAGGAACTTGGGGATCAGCAGCACCACCGTGGGCACTGCCATGACCGCTACGAGCGCCGCGAAGATCACGCCGCGCCCGCGGAAGTGCAGCCGGGCCAGCGCGTAGCCCGCCAGGGAGTCGAAGAACACTCGCCCCGCGGTGACCAGCACGGTCACGATCGCGGAGTTCGCGAACCACACGGGGAAGTCCGACCGCAGGAACAGGCGCGCGTAGGCGGACCAGGTCAGCGGGTCGGGCACGAGCGAGACCGGGTCGGCCGCGGCGTCCGCCTCCGTCTTGACGGACGTCGCGAGCTGGACCAGGAACGGGTAGACGTAGACCAGCGCGAGGCCGATCAGCAGCACGTACAGCCCGATCTGCCAGGCGAGCGCCTTGCGCGGCCGGCGACGCAGGCCGCCGTTCGTGCCTCGGTTCGAGCCGCGCCTCCTGCTGCCGTCCGTGGAGAGGCCCGTGTTGCGGCCCAGGGTCAGGCTCATCGGTCGGCCTCCGTGGTCCGGTCCGGGTTCCCGCTCGGGGTCGGCTTCCCGCTTTGGTCCGGCTGCCCGCTCGGGTCCGGACGGCGGCGCGGTCGCGGACGGCGCGGCACGTCGGGGCGCTCGCGCAGGATCCAGCGCTGCAGGATCGTCAGCAGCACGATGATGACGAAGAGGATGAACGCGATCGCCGCGCCCTGGCCCCAGTCCTGCGACAGGAACGCCGACTGGTAGCTGAGGTAGGCGGGGGTAAGCGTCGTCTTGCCGGGGCCGCCCTGCGTGCCGGTGTAGATCTGGTCGAACACCTGCCAGCAGCCGATCAGGCCCAGGGTCAGCACGGTGAACAGCGTGGGCCGCAGCTGGGGGAGCGTGATGCGCCAGAAGCGCTGCCAGGCGTTGGCGCCGTCGACCATGGCGGCCTCCTCGACCTCGGGGGCGATGTTCTGCAGGCCCGCGAGGAACAGCAGCATGAACGTGCCGCTGGTGGTGAAGATCGCCATGAGCACGAACGCCGACATCGCGACCGAAGGCCCGGCGAGCCAGTCCCACCACGTCACGCCGAGGAAGCCGTGCTGCGTCAGGGAGTCCGGCCCGGTGCGCAGGCCGAGCACGCCCAGCAGGTTGTGCAGCACGCCGCTCGGGTCGTTGAACCAGTTGGGCCCGGCGATGCCGAGCCGGGCCAGGACCGTGTTGACCACGCCCGACGTCGAGAACAGGAACAGCCACAGCACGGTGATCGCCACCGAGCTCGTGACCGACGGGAAGTAGAACGCGGTGCGGAAGATGCCGCGGCCCCGCAGGACCGCGCGGTTGACGAGCACCGCCAGGAACAGCGCCAGCGCCGTCTGCAGCGGCACCACCAGCAGCACGTACCAGGCGTTGTTGCGCAGCGCGATACCGAAGTCGCGCTCGGCGAGGCCGCCACCGGTGGTGACGGCCGCGTAGTTGTCCAGCCCCACGAAGCCGACGCCGGACGACAGCGGGCTGCCGCGCCCGGACCAGTCCGAGAAGCTGACCCACAGGGCCATCAGCACCGGCACCAGCAGGAACACGCCGAGGATCACCAGCACGGGCAGCATGAACAGCCACCCGGCCACGGCCTCGCCGCGTCGGATGCCGCGTCCGGCACCGTGCCGGGCCCCATCGGGCCCGGCACGGTAACCGGCGTCGCGCGGCGTCGCGAGAAGAGACATGTGCGTGCTACTCGGCGATCGCTTCGAGGTTCGACTGCGCGGTGCCGAGGATGGTGGCGACGTCACCGGTCTTCAGGGACTCCAGCTGGGAGTTCAGGTCCGTGATGACGTCCGTGGCGCCGGCCCAGTTCGGTGGGAACTGCGCGTACTCGGCGCCGTCCAGGAACGCGGTCAGGTCGGGGTTGGCGCTCGTCCAGTCGGCCGCGGCCGACTCGATCGAGGGCATCGGGCCGAACGCCTCCGAGAACGCGAGCTGCTGCTCGGTGCTCGTCAGGTGCTCCACCAGGCTCAGCGCCGCCTCCTGGTTGGGGCTGTCGGCGGCCATGCCCCAGCAGTTGGTGAACTGCAGCGTGCCCGGGCCGGCGGGACCGGCGGGCAGCTCGGCCACCGTGTACTCGACGTCGGGGAAGTCGTTCGTCAGCGCACCGGTGACCCAGTTGCCCTCGATGACCATCGCGGCCAGCCCCTTGCCGAGGGCCTCGCCGCCCCAGCCGGCGCCAAGGTCGGCCGCGTAGGCGAACGTGCCGTCCTCGAGGTGGCTCTGCACGTACTCCAGGCCCTCGACGCTGCCCGCGCTGTCGGCGGCCGGGGCGCCGTCGACGACGAGGCCGCCGCCCGCCTGCGCCATGAAGGTGCCGACGCGCTGGTACTCCGCGCCGAACGACAGGCCCACCTGGTCGTCGGTGGTCAGCTTCTCGGCCACCGTGGCCAGCTCGTCCCACGTGGTGGGGAGGTCGGCGTCGGTCAGGCCGGCGTCCTCCCAGAGCTGGGTGTTGATGACCAGGCCGAGCGTCGAGAAGTCCTTGGGCGCGCAGTAGAACGTGTCGTCGACGGTGAAGTTCTCCACGAGGGACGGGTAGAAGTCGTCCTTGTTCGCGAGCAGGTCGCCGTACGCCTGGAGCGAGCCGTTGTCCGCGTAGCCGGCGATCGCCTCGGGCGCCAGGTAGAACAGGTCCGGCGGGGAGCCGGCCGCGAAGCCCTGCGAGAGCTGCTGGGGCAGGTCGCTGGCGACCTGCACCTCCGCCTCGACGCCGGACTCCTCGGACCAGGCGGCGACCGCCTCGGTGACGGCGTCGGTCTCGGCGTCGCCGGACGAGCCGATGAGGATCGACAGCGGGTCGTCGGAGCTGGTGAGCGAGTCGGCGGCGGCGTCGTCCTGCGCCGCGGGCTCGTCCGCGAAGCCGGAACCGCCGCAGCCGGTGAGCACGAGCGCACCGGCGACCAGGACGGCGCCCGCGCCGGCGAGGTGTCGTGAGATGGGCCTTGTCATGTCTCTTCTCCCTTGATGAGGCACGTGGTGATGACAAAGTTTGAACGATCAAATTACGCTGGGCAGGACACTAAGGAGGGGGTGAGCGCGATGTCAAGGTGGACGGGTGACGGGATGTGCCACCTAGGATGACGATTCCGAACATTCACGACAGGCGTGGTTCGGCAGGGTTCGTTTCGACAGGGTGGACAGGGGAGGGGGAACGATGGCGAAGGCGCCTACCGTCGAGGACGTCGCCCGCGCGGCCGGTGTCTCGCGGCAGACCGTCTCCAACGTCCTGAACTCCCCGGACATCGTGCGCGGCCCCACCCGGGAGCGCGTCCAGCGCGCCATCGTCGAGCTCGGCTACCGCCCCCACGCCGCCGCGCGCCGCCTGCGCACCCGGCGCAGCTCCACCATCGGCGTGCGCCTCGACCCGTACGCGGGCGGCATCTCCGGCGTCGTGCTCGACCGGTTCGTGCACGCCCTGACCGAGCGCGCCAGCGAGCGCGGCATGCGCGTGCTGCTCTACGCGGCCCGCACCCCCGCCGAGGAGATCGACCGCATCGGCGACCTCGTCGACGGCGGCGAGATCGACGCCGTCGTCCTGACCGGCACGTCCCACGAGGACACCCGCACCACCTGGCTGCAGGCCCGCGACGTGCCCTTCGTCTCCTTCGGCCGCCCCTGGCGGGATGACGACGACGGCGTTGGCAGGGGTGATGGGGACGGCGACGGCGTGCCCGCGCACCCCTGGGCCGACGTCGACGGCGCCGCCGGCACCCGCGCCGCCACCCGGCACCTGCTCGACCAGGCCGGACCCCGCATCGCGTTCCTCGGCTGGCCCGAGGGCTCCGGGACCGGCGACGACCGCGCCCGCGGCTGGAGCGAGGCGATGTCCGACGCCGGGCACGCCGGACCCCGCTGGCACACCGAGGACAGCGTCGGCCTGGCGCGCGAGCTGGTCGGCACGGCGCTCGCGGCCGACCCCGTGGACGCCGTCGTCTGCGTGAGCGACTCCCTGGCGATCGGCGCCCACCTCGCCGCGACGGCCCTGGGCCGGCCGGGGCTGCCGGTGGTCGGCTTCGACAACACACCGGCCGCCGAGGCGCTGGGGATCAGCAGCGTCGAGCAGCTGCCCGAGCAGGTCGCGGCCGGGGTGCTGGACCTGCTGATGGGGCCGACGGGGAACGTCGTCCTGCAGCGGGAGGCCGGCCAGGACGCCGCATACGTGCTGGTGGAGCCCCGGCTGGTGGTGCGCGGGGCGGAGTGAGCCTGGGCTTAGGGCTTAGGGCTTAGGGCTTAGGGCTTAGGGCTTAGGGCTCAGGGCTCAGGGGAGGGCCGCCGTGGCCCAGGTCGTGCCGTCCGGGGCGGCGAGCCGCACGGACCGGACGTCGGAGACGGGCACGTCGAGCACGCCGCCCGCCGAGCAGGTGCCCGTCGTCACGACGCACGACCCCAGCGCGACCTCCCGGGTCTCCGCGCTGCCGGGGATGCCGGCGCCTGGCGGGGTCCCGGCGTCGGAGTTCCTGCGGTCGAAGGTCGTGTGGCCCGGTTCCGTCGCGTGGACTCCCCGGCCGTAGGGGGCGGCTGTGCTCGTGTCGGTGCCGCCGGCCCCGCCGTTCGTGCCGGCCGCGACGACTGCCGTGACGTCGTAGCTGTCCGCCGGACCGGCGTCGCGGACCACCACGTAGGCCCAGGACGGGTTGCCGTCGTAGAGGAAGACGGTGCCCACCGACCCCGTGGTTCTGTCTTCCGTTGTGCCGTCTCCCGCAGTGCTGTCACTCGCTTGGCTGTCACTCGCTGGGCTGTCGCCCGTCGGGGTCTCCGCGACGAGGTCGGCGGCGGCGAGGTAGTGACCGCCCGCCGTGTCGAGCGTGGTGCGGTAGCTCGCGGCCAGCTCGCGGTCCTGCGCCGTGACGACCCACACGCTCGCGCCGCCCGCCACGAGCAGGCCCGCCGCGGCGACGCCGGCGAGCGCAGTACGCCGCATCCGGTGCCGGCGGACGGTCGCGGGGCGACGGTCGCCGGCGGAACCGGAGGAGCTGGCGGAACCGGCGGAACCGGCGGAACCGGAAGAGCCGGCGGAACCGACGGAACCGGCGGACCCAGCGGGAACCGGTGCGAGCCGGTCCAGCACGCGGCCCTCGAACCCGGCAGCGGGTTCGCGCTCCGGGACCAGCAGGAGCAGCTCGTCCGCGGCCGCGGACAGCGACGACAGCTCGTCCCGGCAGCGGTCGCACGTGGCCAGGTGCGCCATCACCTCGCCGCGCGTGGTGCCGTCGGCGACCCCCAGCGCCACCTCGGTGAGCGCGTCGCGCAGCTCGGCGCAGCGGTCGGTGCCGTTCATGTCGCTGTTCCTGTCCTCGTTCCCGTCGCGCGAGTTCATGGTCGATCCACCTCTCGGCTGCTCGCCAGCTCGTCCCGCAGGTGCCGCAGCCCGAGCCGGATGCGGGTCTTCGCCGTCCCGAGGGGCACCCCGGTGCGTTCCGCGATCTCGGCGCCGCTGAGCCCGAACACCGACGCGAGCACCACCGCCGTCGCCTGCTCGCGGGGCACCTGGGCCAGCGCGGCGTCCACCGTGGTGCCGGTCGCCACCTGGTTCGCGAGCCGGTCGGGGTCGCCGACCGTCCGCGCCGTGACCCGCTCGGCCAGGACTTCCGCCATGACCACCGGGTCCACGGGCACGTCGCGGCGCACCCGGAGCACGTCGATCGCGGCGTGCCGGGCGATCGCGAGCAGCCACGTCGTCGCGCGACCCCGCCGGGGGTCGAACCCATCGGCGTGCCGCCACGCCCGGACGAAGGTCTCCTGCGCCACCTCCTCGGCGACCGCGGGGATGCCGACGACGAAGAGCGCCAGCCCGTACACCCGGGCCTGGTGCCGGCGCACGAAGACGGCCGCCGCGTCCTGGTCGTCCGCGGCCATCCCGGCGAGGAGCGCCTCGTCCGATGCCGTCATGCCCTTTCCTACGTGCCGGACCCGCGTGCGGATCTCTGCCGGGCTCATCTGGTGCCGGGCTGGGTCTGTTCCGGCTGAAGTTCGTGACGAGTCCGCGCGGCGAGAGATCCGCCGGGCGCCCCGCCACGTAGGGACTGGTGACGGGCGCCGCCGACGACGTCCGGACCGAGCCCGGGGAGAGCCCCGGAACAAGGGAGACAACCATGTCCAGACTACGAGGAGCGAGGCTCGCCGCCGGCGCGGTGCTGACGGTCCTGCTCGCGGCGGGTTGCGGCAGCAACGGCGGCACCGGGGGCGGTTACGGCGGTGGTGGTTCGACCGACTCGGGCGGATCTGGGGGCGGGGGCGGCATGACCCTGGAGATCACGTCCCCGGCGGACGGCGCCACGGTCGAGACGCCGTTCACGGTCGAGCTCAAGTCCAGCGAGGAGCTCGGTGCGCCCGACACCGGCAAGGACCACGTCCACGTGTTCTTCGACGGCAACGACCAGGAGTACCAGGTCGTCGAGGGCAACAGCGTCGAGATCACCGAGCTGCCCGCGGGGGACCACGAGATCGACGCGTCGCTGCGCAACGCCGACCACTCCGCGGCCGGGGTGGAGACCCAGGTCAACGTGACCGTGGAGTCCGGCGGCAGCATGGATGGCAGCACGGGAGACAGCGGTGAGTCCTACTGAGCACCGTGACACCGGGCACCGTGACACCGGGCACGACACCGACCAGCACGACGTCGACGGCGGCACCGTCGAGCGCAACCCGCGGGCCGCCCGCTGGTTCCATGCCGGCGTGTACGTGTCCGTCATCGTGCTGCTGATCACCGGGTGGTGGCTGCTGCTCGGCAACGAGGGCAGCCCGAGCTTCATCGCCCAGGTCACGGGGGTCCCGGACACCGAGGTGCACACCGTGGCCGGCTGGGTCCTCGCGGGGTTCACCGCGCTCACCGTCGTCGTCGGCGCGCGCGGCTGGCGGGTCTTCTGGCGCGAGACCGTCCGGTTCCAGCACGGCGACGGCGCGTGGTTCCGGCGCTGGCCGGCCGCGATCCTGACGGGCCGGTTTGGCCGGCACGAGGGGCGGTTCGACCCGGGGCAGCGGGTCGCCAACCTCGTGCTCGTCGTCACGCTGCTGGCCCTGATCGGGTCCGGGATCGGGCTCGTGCTGGTCAGCGGCGGGCCGGCGTTCGTGTGGTTCGCCCAGATCCACCGGTGGTCGACGTACGTGGTGACCCCGGTCGTCGTCGGGCACGTGATCATCGCCTCCGGCATTCTGCCGGGCTACCGCGGGGTGTGGCGGGCGATGCACCTGGGCGGCAAGCTGCGCCCGCGCGACGCGCAGCGCGTCTGGCCCGGCTGGACGGAACGCGCGACGGGCGACACCCACGACCCCCGCCACCTCCGCTGAGCGCGGGATCTTCGCGCCTTCCGATCCCGGAAAGCGCGAAGATCCAGCACTCGGGAGCTCGCGAGGCAGGTCAGCGAGGGCTACTCGACGAGCTTGCCCGCCGTCGAGACCTCCTGCGCCGCGATCAGGGCGGCGATCTCCTCCGGGACGGCGGGGATCTCCTCGCGGACGATGCCCGTTGTCGGCGACCAGACCAGGTTCACCTGCAGGTTCGGGTCCAGGTCCGGGTAGTCGCTGCGGTTGTGGCAGCCGCGGGTCTCGCGCCGCTCGAGCGCGGCCTCCAGCGTGGCCCGCGCCGCGATGAGGGACGCCTTGAGGTCGAAGGCGTGGGCGAGGTCCTGGAAGCCCGCGATGTCCGGGTGCACGCCGACGTGCGTGGCGCGCTCCTCGATCTCGGCCAGCTCCTTCAGGCCGGCGAGCAGCCCCTCCTCGTCCCGGACGACGCCGGCGTGCTCGGTCATCGTGTTGCGCACGGCGCGCTGCAGGGCCCGGACGTTCTCGGTGCCGTCGGCGGCCAGCAGGTCGGCGACCTCGGCGCGGGCGCGGGCCTCGGCGTCGTGCGAGCGGAGCTGGGCCTCCAGGCCGGCGGAGTAGGCCGCGGCCGCGCGGCCGACGAGGCGGCCGAAGACCAGCAGCTCGATCAGCGAGTTGCCGCCCAGGCGGTTCGCGCCGTGCAGGCCGCTGGACGCCTCGCCGATCGCGTACAGGCCGTCCACCTCGGTGCTGTGGTCCTCGGGCCGCACCCAGACGCCGCCCATCGAGTAGTGCGCGGTGGGCGCGATCTCGATCGGGTCGGTGGTGATGTCGACCATCTGCAGCTCGAGCATCGTCTGGTAGACGCGCGGCAGGCGCGTCATGATCGTCTCGCGCGGCAGGTGCGAGACGTCGAGCCAGACGCCGCCCTTCTCGGTGCCGCGCCCCTCCTTGATCTCGGTGTAGGCGGCCAGGGCCACGCGGTCGCGGGTGGACAGCTCCATCCGCTCGGGGTCGTACTTCTCCATGAACCGCTCGCCCAGGGCGTTGCGCAGGATGCCGCCCTCGCCGCGCGCGGCCTCGGAGACCAGCGTGCCCGCCGCGTTCTCTGGCTCCAGGATTCCCGACGGGTGGAACTGCACCAGCTCCGGATCGCGCAGCCGGGCGCCCGCCTCGACGGCCAGGCGGAACGAGTCGCCGGTGTTCTCGTCGCGGCGCGAGGACGTGCGCCGCCAGATGCGGTTGTGCCCGCCCGCGGCGAGGATCACGGCGTCGGCGTGGATCAGGTACTGCGTGCCGTCGGTGAGGTCGAAGCCGTAGGCGCCGAACACGGCGCCCTCGTGCGTCAGGATCCGGGTGACGTACACCGAGTCCAGGATCGGGATGTCGAGCTGCGTCGCCCGGTTCACCAGGGACCGCTGGATCTCCAGGCCCGTGTAGTCGCCCGCGAACGCGGTGCGGCGGTAGGTGTGCGCGCCGAAGAACCGCTGCGAGATGCGGCCGTCTTCCTCCCGGGCGAAGGCCATGCCGTACCGCTCCAGGTCGGCGATGCCCTGGGCGGCGCCCTGCGCGACGATCTCGGCCGTGTGCGGGTTGGCCAGGAAGTAGCTCTCCTTGATCGTGTCGGCGGCGTGCTGCTGCCAGCTGTCCTCCGCGTCCATCGTGCCGAGAGCCGCGTTGATGCCGCCCGCGGCGAGCGAGGTGTGGGCGTCCATGCGGGGCCGCTTGCCCAGCGCCAGGACGTCCACCCCCTGTTCGGCGAGCTCGATCGCTGCCCGGAGGCCGGAGCCCCCGGTACCGATGACCAGTGCGGTGGTGGAGATGCGCCGTTCGATGGTGTCCATACTCGAGTTGACACCGCAGACCGCCGGGTTGTGACCCCGCTGAGCTGTGACAAGTCAGACGTTGTGACATGTCGGACGTGAGGCCGTCAGAACCCCCGACGTGTCAGACGCACAGGTCACCCG
>NZ_JBHVEG010000171.1:0-13434 GCF_042802395.1 Promicromonospora sp. NPDC057488 | reverse complement strand
GGCACAGGCCTGTGCCGACCTCGATGCAGAGTGCCGACTTTGCGCGGCAAACTGCCGACCACCCGGGGAGACTGCCGACCTGGTGGGCGCTCCCCGCCCGCCGCCGTCATGCCAGCGCAGGCGGGATGTTCTGGTTGAGGTGCAACACGTTGTCCGGGTCGTACTGCCGCTTGACCGCCGCGAGCCGCGCCAGCTTCGCCGGCGGGTAAGCCCGGCGGACGCCGGCCGCCCCGTCGTCGGCGAGCACGTTGACGTAGACGCCGCTCGCGTACGGCTCCAGCAGGGCCGCGCTCGCGCGGGCGGCCGCGATCAGCCGCTCGTCCTCGGCCGGGTCGGTCCAGCCGGCGGCCACGACGTACTCGAACCGCGTGTCGCGCTGGCTGAACGCGGCGTCGTCGTCGGGCACCTCGGCGATGGCGCCGCCGTACGCCTGGAGGCCGGCCCGCACCTCGGGGTCGTGGGCGAGCAGCGCCTCCAGCGCGGCGTCGGGCAGGTCGCGGAAGTAGTGACCCTTCCAGTAGCGGCGGACGGCGTGCCCCCGGACGCTGTCCTCCCGGGTCTGCAGGTCCAGGTAGGACAGCTCCTCGACGCGGCGGGCCGACGGCGTCCCCAGCGCGTCGAGCTCCCGCGCGTGCTCCCGGCCCTCGTCGGGATCGCCCACCCACACGAAGCCGAGCGTCGCAACGCCGTCGTGCACGGCCGCGGTGTAGGTGGCCTGCCGCGGGGCGTCGGCGCTGAGGTCGCGCCACCGGAACGCCGCCGACGCCGCAGACGCCGCGTCCCCCGAACCGGCCGGGCCGATCGGGAAGTCGAGCTCCACGCTGAGCGCGCGCGTGCCGACGTCGTGCAGCCGGAACTCGAACTCGGTCACCACGCCGAAGTTGCCGCCCCCGCCGCGCAGCGCCCAGAACAGCTCGGGCCGCTCGTCGGCCGCGGCGCGCACCACCTCGCCGGCCGCCGTCACCACCTCGTAGGAGACGACGTTGTCGCAGGCCAGCCCGCACCGGCGGGCCAGCCAGCCCATACCGCCGCCCAGCGTGAGGCCGCCGACGCCGGTGTGCGAGACGTTGCCGGCCGTCGTCGCCAGGCCGAAGGGCTGGGTCGCGGCGTCGAGCGCGCCGAGCAGGGCCCCGCCCTGCACCCACGCCCGCCGGCGGTCCGGGTCCACGCGGACGGCGCCCATCGGGGTGAGGTCGATCATGAGGCCGCCGTCCGGCACCCCGTGCCCGACGACGCTGTGGCCGCCGCAGCGCACCCCCACCTCCAACCCCTCGCGCCGGGCCAGGGCCAGCGCAGCGACGACGTCGTCGGCCGTGCGGCAGCGGACCACCACGGCCGGCTTGTGGTCCACCATCGCGTTCCACACCGCGCGGGAGGTGTCGTAGCCGCCGTCGCCGGGGCGCAGCACATCGAGCTCGGTCACCGCCGGACCCTCGGTCGTGTCCATGGTCGTGCTCCTTCTGGTCGGGGACTCTCGGGGAGTGCAACGGGTGCTGCAGGAAGAGACCGGGCCGCGGTACGGGACTCATCGGCGCCTCGCGCCTCACCCTGCCCCGAACTGCGCCCAATAGCGTTGCCGCAGGCCACCGGGCTTGGGACCATGGGCGGGTGATATCGCCGACAACCGACGAGAATCCGAGCGCGCCCCTGCGGCTGCGTCCCCCACGACACGCCGTCGACCCGCGCGCCGTCGGCTGGTGGGCCCTCCAGTGGGTGCTGCTGACCGCGGTGCCCGTGGTGATCCTGGTGGTGCTGGGCGCGCTGATCGCGCCCGCCCGCTTCTGGCTCTTCCTGCCCGCCGGGATCATCGCGGTGCTCGGCGCGGCCGCCGCGATCGCCCTGCCCCGGCTGTGGTTCCGGCACCACCGCTGGGAGGTCACCGACGACGCCGTCTACACGCGCACCGGCTGGTTCTTCCAGGAGTGGCGGGTCGCCCCGCTCTCCCGGATCCAGACCGTGGACACCGCGCGCGGGCCCCTGGAGCAGCGGTTCGGCCTGGCGACGCTCACCGTGACGACGGCGTCCGCCCGCGGCGCCGTGAAGATCGAGGGGCTCGACGCCGAGACGGCCGCCGACCTCGCCGCCGGCCTGACGATCGCCACGCAGGCCACACCCGAGGACGCGACCTGAGCGCCGCCGACGGCGCCCCGGCACCCGACGACCTCGCCTGGGAGCGCCTAGACCGCCGGGCCTACCTGGCCGGCGCCGTGTACACGCTCGGCCCAGCCGGGGGCGCGGCCCTCGTCACCGGGTACTGGCTGGCCGTCGGCAACGGCCTCGGGTTCGCGCTCGCCTGGGTGCTGCCCCCGCTCGCGCTCGCGGTGGTCGCCGGTGCGGTGTCCGGCGAGTGGATGCGGCGCGTCACCCGGTTCCGCGTGGACCCGGAGCGGTTCCACGTGCACACCGGCGTCGTGGTGCGCAAGCGCCTGGCCCTGCGGCGGGAACGGATCCGCTCGGTAGACCTGACCGCCGACCCGGTGCTGCGCGTGCTCGGCACCGCCACCGTCCGGGTGGGCACGGGCGAGCAGGCCGGCACGGAGGGGTCAGTCACGCTGTGGCCGCTGCGCCGGGCGGACGCCGAGGCGCTGCGCGCCACCCTGCTCGCGCACGCCGCGCCGGGCGGCGACGGAGCCGACGGAGCCGAAGGTGCCGACGACGGCGCCCTGGCCCGGTTCGACCGCCGCTGGATCCGGTTCGCCCCGCTGTCCTTCCTGACGCCCGCGCTGGGCGCCGCGGCGGCCGGCGGCCTCATCCAGGTGTCCGAGTGGTTCGGCCTGCAGGAGGAGCTGTTCGAGACGATCGGGTCGTGGTTCGGCCTCGCCCCGGCCGTCCTCGTCGCCGCGCTGATGTTCGTGGGCCTGTTCGTCGTCGGCGGCGTGGCGACCGTCGCACTGTGGGTCGAGTACTGGTGGAACCACACGCTCGACCGGCAGGCCGACGGCACCCTGCACGTGCGGCGCGGGCTGCTCACCACCCGCTCGATCACGCTCGAGGAGTCCCGGCTGCGCGGCGTCGAGCTCGTGGAGCCACTCACGGCTCGCCTCGCGGGCGGGGCGCGCGTGGACGCCGTCGCGACCGGGCTCGCCACGAGCGAGGAGGACAAGACCGACAGCAAGACCCTGCTGCCCGTCGCGCCGAAGGAGCTCGCCGACCGGGTCGCCGCGGACGTGCTGCGCGAGCCCGGCGCCTCGCCGACGGCGGCGCCGCTCACCGGGCACCCGCTCGCCGCGCGGGGCCGCCGGCTGCGCTGGGCGCTGGCCACCGTGCTCGTCACCGAGGCCGTGCTCGTCGTGCTCGGCCTGCTGCTCACGCCCGTGCTGCTGCACATCGCCTGGGGCAGCGCGGTCGTGCTCGTCCCGCTGGCGACCGTGCTGGCGCTGGACGCCTACCGCTCGCTCGGCCACGCGCTGACCGAGCGCTACCTGGTCGCGCGCAGCGGCACCGTGCGCCGCGCCACCGTGGCGCTCCAGCGGCGCGGCATCGTGGGCTGGACCGTGAAGCAGTCGGTGTTCCAGCGCCGCGCCGGGCTGGTCACGGTGCTCGCCACGACCGCGGCGGGTACCGGCGCCTACGCCGTGCGCGACGCCGCCGAGGCCGAGGGGCTGGCGTTCGCCGACGCCGCCGTCCCGGGGCTGCTGCGGCCGTTCCTGGAGCCCGTCAGCGCACCCGCACCGCGCCCTCCTGGACGGTGACGGAGACCCGGGTCGTCTCGCCCAGGTCCTCGCCGTCGATCTCGAAGACCCGGGGCTCCGCGAGCTCCACCTGCAGGCTGCGCACGCGGCCGTGGGTGGCGCTCTCGCTGCTCTCGGCCGAGGCCCCGCCGCCGAGGACCCGCTTGATGCCGTTGTCCCAGACCATGTTCCGCAGCGTGTCGACCCAGCCCGCGGCGCCGTCGGCGCTCAGGACCAGGAGGTCCAGCTCGCCGTCGCGGGGGTCGGCGTCGGGCAGCAGGGTGATGCCGGCCTGGAGCATGCCGCAGTTGCCGACCAGCAGGGTGTGCGCGCTGTTCCGGTCGAGCTCCCGGCCGTCGGCCGTGATCCGGACGTCGAGGGTGCCGCTGGCCGACAGCGCCCGCCCCAGGGACTCGACGTAGGCCAGCCAGCCCACCTTGTCCTTGAGGTCGTCGTCGGTCTCGGTGATCATGTGCGCGTCGAGGCCGAACCCGGCCATGACGGCGAACGCGTGCCGCTCGGTGCCGCCCTCGAGGTCGATCTCCAGCCAGCCCACGTCCAGCGCCCGGGCCTTCGGGGTGAGCGCGCGGCGGAAGGCCGCGGCCGGGTTCAGCAGCGGGACCCGCAGGTTGCGGGCGAGCAGGTTGCCGGTGCCGAGCGGGACGATGCCGAGTTCGACGTCGGCCCCGGACTCGGCGAGGTGCTCCGCGACGGCCCGGACGGTCCCGTCCCCGCCCGCGGCCACGATCACCTCGGCGCCCGCCTCGATCGCGCGCTCCGCGGCGCCCTGGCCGGGGTCGTCCGGCGTCGTCTCGAACCACTGCTGCTCGACGTCCACGCGCTCGGCCGAGGCGGCCTTGTCCAGCGCGTTCTCGAGTGTCCCCCTGGTCGTCTTGGAGGGGTTCCAGATGATCCCGACGCGTGCGCTCATGGCGTCATGCTCGCACGCCGCGCCGGGTCGCGAGGCGGAGCACCACGAGCGCCGCGAGCGCCGCGGCCACGTCGCCGCCGGCCAGGGCGACCCAGGTGGCGGTGGGGCCCACGTGGCCGAGGGCGAGCACGAGCGGGATCTTGATCGCCACGAGGGTGCCGATGGACACCAGGTAGGACGGCCGGGCCTGGCCGAGGGCCTGGAAGTACGCGGAGACGAGCGGCGCGATGCCGGCGACGGCGAGGCCGGCCGCGATGATCCGGAGCGCCTCGGTCCCGGCGCGCACGGTGGCGGCGTCGTCGACGAAGACTCGCACGAGCGGCTCGGCGAACGCGATGACGAGGGCCGCGGCGCCGATCCCGTAGAGCACGGTGGCGCGCAGGCTGAGAGTGCGGGCCCGGGCCACGCGGTCGGGCAGGCGCGCCCCGGCGTTGTAGCCGACGACGGGCTGCAGGCCCTGGCTGATGCCCGTCTGGGGCATGGTGACGAAGGTCTGGATGCGGGCGCAGACCGCGAACGCGGCCAGGACGAGCGCTCCCCCGGTGCGGGCCAGCGCCAGGTTGACCAGGACGGTCAGCAGGGTGGCGCCGATCCCGGCGAGGAACGAGGGCGCGCCGATGCCCAGGAGCGCGCCGATCGTCGGCGGGTGGGGGCGCAGGTCGGCCCAGCGGATGCGGTAGGGCCGGCGGCGCCGGAGGAAGAAGAACCACAGGCTCATCGCCGCCGAGACGGCCTGCCCGCAGACAGTGCCGAGCGCCGCGCCGGTCACGCCGAGGTCCAGGACGAAGATGAACAGCGGGTCGAGGACGATCTGCACGACGACGGCCACGACCCAGACCATGGTGGAGTACGCCATCCGGCCCTCGGCCCGGATCAGGCTGGAGAACCCGGTGGCGAAGATCGCCCCGGCAAGGATGACGACGGCGTAGTCGTGCGCGTACTGGCGCGTGGCGCCCGTGGTGCCGAGCAGGGTCAGCAGCGGGCCGAGGAACGCCAGGCCGAGCACGCTCGTGGTGATGGCGGCCGCCCAGAACAGCACGAAGGCGTTGCCCGCGGCGCGGGCGGCCCGGGCGGGGTCGCCCGCGCCGAGGCTGCGCGAGACCAGGGACGCCCCGCCGACGCCGACGGTGGTCGCGACGGCGCCCAGCCCGAGCAGCACCGGGGCGACGAGGTTGACCGCGGCCATCGCCGTCGGGCCCACGCCCCGGGCGACGAACCAGGCGTTCGTCAGGGCGTAGATGCCGTAGACGCCGACCGAGAAGGTGGTCTGGGACGAGGTGTGCCACAGCAGCCGGCCGACGGGCCGGGTGCCGAGCTGGTCCGCGGCGTGTGTCACGGCTCCCTCGTGCGGCCGAGCAGCCCGAGCGCGATGTCGAGCTGCTCGCACGCCCAGCGGTACTGCTCCGGCGTCTGCCGGCGATAGGTGGTCTCCACGAGCATGGTGACGCAGAGCCAGAGGGTGTACAGGTGGCGGCGGGTGCGCTCGCCCGCCGTCAGCTCCGCCAGCCCGAAGCCGCGCCGGAACGGCGTCGGGTCGGGGAAGAACGGCAGGTCCAGGCCGGTCAGCCCCGCCTCCATCAGCGGGTCGCCGAACATGGCGCGCTCGTGGTCGACGATGGCGACGATGCGGCCGTCGCGGATCATCGAGTTCTTGGCCCAGAGGTCCACCTCGACGAAGCGGGGCACGGTGACCTCCGCGAGCACGTCGGCGTGGTCGTCCCAGACCTTGCGGACGACGTCGGGGTCCCATCCGAGATCGACGCCCGCGCGGACGCCGTCCGCCAGGACGTCGGCGAACATCGCCGTGGCTGCCTCGGGCCAGGTCGCGAACCCGGGGCCGTCGACCGGGCCGAAGTGCGGGCCGACGATCTCCGTGAGCTCCCGGTTCAGGGCGCCGAGGTGCTCGAACCCGGCGTCCACCACCTCCGGGGTCAGCTCCCCCGCCTCGGCGGCGATGCCGAAGCAGGCGGCGTCGACGTGCTCCATGGCGAACCAGTCGGCGCCGCAGAGGTCGCCCGTCAGGTCGCTGTGGTCGACGCGCGGCACGGGCACGTCCGACGCGCGCCGCACGAGCTCCATGGCGGCGATCTCGTTGCGCATCATGCCCTGCTCGCGCGTCATGACGGGCACGTCGGCGGGCGGGGCGATCTTGAGCACGGCCCGCGCGCCGTCGCGCAGCCGCACCTCGTACAGCGCGTTGAAGAAGCCGTACGAGAGCTCCGTCGCGAAGTCCTCCCCGTCCGGCACCTGCCCGGGGCCGTAGGCCCGCTCGATCATCGCCCGCAGCGTCGTCGTCGACTGGCGGTTCTTGGTGATGCTGTCCACTGGTCCTCGTCCTCGATGCTCGGTGGGGTACGGCTCGGTGGGGTACGGATGCTCGGCACGTCGATGCGTACGTTCGTACGCGAGGAGTGTAGGGGCTCCCAGGACCACTTATCTACCACCTGGTAGGTAATCGCGAAATTGTCGCCCGGGGCGCCCGCGCCCTGTGCCAAGATCTGCCGGTGCAGATCAGGCTGATCGGTCCCTTCGAGGTCACCCTGGACGACGGCGCCGCCGCCGACGTCCCCGGGACGCGGCTGCGCGCGCTGCTGGCCGCCCTCGCGCTCGACCCCGGCCGCGTGGTGCCCAAGGCGACGCTGGTGGACTGGATCTGGGGCGAGGCCCCGCCGTCCGACGCGACGAACGCGCTCCAGCGGCTGGTCTCCCGGCTGCGCAAGGTGCTGCCGGACGGCGTGCTGGAGGGCCAGGTGAGCGGCTACCGGCTGCTGGTGGCCCCCGACGACGTCGACGCCGTGCGGTTCGAGCGCCTCGTCGCACGCGCGCACGACGCCGACGTCGCCGGCCGGGTCCGGCTGCTGCGCGGGGCCGTCGCCCTGTGGCGCGGACCGGCGCTGCAGGACGTCGGCGGGGCGGACGGCGGGGTCGGTGGCGGGGTCGGGGGCGGCAGTCTTGCAGCCGCCGTCACCCGGCTCGACCGGCTCCGCCTGACGGCCCTGGAGGACCGGTTCGACGCCGAGCTCGGGCTCGGCCACGGCGCCGAGGTGGTCGCGGAGCTGACCGACCTGGTCGCCGAGCACCCCGTGCGCGAGCGGCTGGTCGCCGCCCTGATGCGCGCGCTGGCCGCGGCCGGGCGCGACGCCGAGGCGCTGGAGGTCTACCAGCGCACGCGCGAGGCCCTCGCCGACGCGCTCGGCGTGGACCCCTCGCCGGAGCTGTCGGCGCTGCACGTCGCGCTGCTGCGCGGCGAGCTGGCCCCGCGCGAGGCGACCCGCCGGACCAACCTGCGGGCCGCGCTGACCAGCTTCGTGGGCCGGGACGCCGACCTCGCCGTGGTGCGCGGCCTCGTCGCGGAACACCGGCTGACCACGCTGGTCGGGCCGGGCGGCGCGGGCAAGACGCGGCTCGCCACCGAGACGGCGGGCCGCCTGGCCGCCGACCTCCCCGACGGGGCGTGGCTGGTCGAGCTGGCCCCGCTCGGGCCCGACGACGACGTGGCGCAGGCCGCGCTCAGCGCGCTCGAGCTCCGCGACGCCCTGCTCGGCGAGGGGTCGGCCCTGGACGCGACCGACCGCGTCGTCGCCGCCGTCCGCGACCGCGAGGCCCTGCTGGTCCTGGACAACTGCGAGCACGTGATCGACTCCGTGGCGCGGTTCGCCGAACGGGTGCTCGGCGAGTGCCGGCGGCTGCGCATCCTGGCCACGAGCCGCGAGGCGGTCGGCATCCCGGGCGAGGCGCTCTGGCAGGTGCTGCCCCTGGCCCTGCCGGACGCCGCGGCAGCCGACGACGAGATCGGCTCCGCGCCCGCCGTCCGGCTGCTGCTCGACCGGGCGGGCGCGGTGCGCGCCGACCTCGCCGCGGCCGCCACCGCCGACGGCGACGTTGCTCCCGACGCCGGCACGCTCGCCACCATGGCGCGCGTCTGCCGGGCCCTGGACGGGATGCCCCTGGCCATCGAGCTGGCCGCCGCCCGGCTGCGCACGATGTCGATCGACCAGCTCGCCGCCCGGCTCGACGACCGGTTCCGCCTGCTGACCGGCGGGAGCCGCACAGCGCTGCCCCGCCACCGCACGCTGCGCGCCATGGTCGACTGGAGCTGGGAGCTGCTGTCGGACGCCGAGCGGACGGTCCTGCGCCGCCTGTCGGTGTTCCGCGGCGGGGCGAGCCTGGAGGCCGCCGAACGCGTCTGCGCGGACCCGGCCGCCGGCGGCACGCATGCCGGTCCCCCGCCGGACGACGTGCTCGACCTGCTCACCGCGCTGACCGAGAAGTCGCTGCTCGTCGCGGACGGCGGCGCCCACGCCCCGCGCTACCGCATGCTCGGCACCATCAAGGAGTACGCGGCCGGGCGACTCGCGGAGGCCGGGGAGAGCGAGCTGGCCCGGCGGGCCCATCTGGCCTGGTGCACCGAGCTCGCCGAGACGGCCGAGCCGCACCTGCGCCGCGCCGAGCAGCTCACCTGGCTCGCCACGCTCGCCGACGAGCACGACAACCTCACGGCCGCGATGCGCGGCGCCCTCGCCGCCGGCGAGGCGGCGGAGGCGATGCGGCTCGCGGCCGGCGCCGGCTGGTACTGGTGGCTCAGCGGGCACAAGGCCGAGGGCATGGAGCTGATCCTCGCGGCCACCGAACTCCCGGGCGAGCTGCCCGACGACGTCCAGGCCTGGGTGTACGCCCTGCTCTCGATGTTCCTGAGCACCGGGATGGGCGACGAGCACACGGCCGCCGACTGGATCCACAAGTCCTACCGGTTCAGCCGGACCAGCGAGCGCCCGCACGCCGCGCTGCCGCTGATCGTCCCGCTCGAACGCCTGCTGACGGCCCCCGAGGAGGGGCTGGCCGCCTGGGAGTCCGTGCTGGACGACGCGGACCCCTGGGTCCACGCGCTGGCCCGGCTGCAGCTCGGCAAGCTCAAGCTCATCCTGGGCCAGGACGAGCGGGAGGCGGAGGCGGACCTCGCCCTGGCGCTGGCGGAGTTCCGGACTCTCGGTGAGCGGTTCGGCATCTCGTTCGCCCTGTCCGAGCTCGCCGACCAGGTCGCGTCGCGCGGCGAGCTCGCCGCGGCGTGCGCGCTCTACGCGGAGGCGATCGTGGTCGTCACCGAGATCGGCGCCGTCGACGACGCCATCCTGATCCGGACCCGGCAGGCCCAGCTGCACTGGCTGCTGGGCGACGCGGAGGCGAGCGCCGCCGCCATGGCCGAGGCCGAGCGGCAGGCGCGCCGGGTCACGTGGCCGGGCACGCTGGGCACGCTCGCGCTGGCCCGCGCGGAGCTCGCCCGCTGGCGCGGGGACGCCGACGAGGCGCGCGAGCACCTGGCGACCGCCCGGGTCCTGTGGGGCGACGACGCGGACGGGGCGCACGTGCGCGCCGTCCTGCACGACCAGCAGGGCTACCTCTCCCCCGACCTCGACGAGGCGCGCACCCACCACGCCGCCGCGTGCCGGGCCGCCGTGGAGAGCGGGCACGCGCCGATGGTCGCGATCGCCCTGGTCGGCGTGGCGGACCTGGCGCTCCGGCGCGGGGAGCACGAGCAGGCCGCGCGTCTGCTCGGGGCGAGCGCCGGGGTGCACGAGCGGCGCGACTACCGCGCCGGCCCGGACATCGCGCGGGTCGAGGCGGCGGCACGGAGCCGCCTCGGCGGCACGGGGTTCGCCGAGGCGGCTCGGGTGGGGCGGGAGTCGGGACTGGCGACCGCGCGGGAGTCGGGGCACGAGCCGGGCTGGGAGCAGCTCGCCGCGGTCACGCTCGCTTCGTGAACGTGGCACCCGCCCACACGTAGCCCACCAGGGCGATCGCGACGCACCAGCCGACGGCGACCAGCGCGGTGCCGAGCGACGGCGTGCCGGCGAGCAGCCCCCGGACGGTCTCGATGATCGGCGTGAACGGCTGGTACTTCGCGAACTGCGCCAGCCCGGGACCCATCGTGTCGGCCGGGACGATCGCGCTGCTGAAGAACGGCAGCATGACCAGCGGCACGGATGCCAGGCCTGCCGTCTCGGGCGACTTCGCGGCCAGGCCGAGCGCGACGGTCAGCCAGCCGGTCGCGAACCCGAGCAGCACGACCATGCCCGCCACGCCCAGCCAGTCCAGGGGTCCCGCCGCCGGGCCGAACCCGAGCAGGAACGCCACCCCGAGCAGGGCCGCGACTGCCACGACGTTGGTGAGCAGGCTGGCCACGACGTGGCCCGTGAGCACGGCGCTGCGCGAGACGTCCATGACCTTGAACCGGTTGATGATCCCCTTGGTCATGTCGGAGTTCACCGCCGTGGCCGTGGACCCCAGGCCGTAGCAGACGGCCAGCAGGATCAGGCCGGGGGTCGCGTAGTCGATGTAGTCGACGCCCACGTCGAAGGCGTCACCGAACATGTAGACGAACATCAGCAGGATGATGATCGGCATCAGCACGGCGTTGAAGACGGCGGTCGGGTTGCGGGCGATGTGCCTGAAGTTCCGGCGCAGCATGACGACGGCGTGGGGTGCGGCGCTCATCGGGCGGCCTCCTTCTCGGTCGTGGGGTCGGTCGTCGGGTCGGGGGTCGGGTCGGTCGTCGGCGCGGCGGCGTGCCCCGTCAGGGCCAGGAACACGTCGTCGAGGTCGGGCGTGTGCACGGACAGCTCCTCGGCGCTCAGGGAGTACTCGTCGAGCCGGTCCAGCAGTGCGCGCAGCGACCGCGTGCCGCCGTCGCCGGGCACGCGCAGGCTCAGCGCGTCGTCGTCCCGCGTGGCGTCGGCCAGGACCCGCGCGGCGGCGTCGAGCTCCGCGACCGTGGCGAACCTCAGCCGCACGTGGGTGCCGGGGATCTGGCGCTTGAGCTCGTCGGCCGTGCCCTGCGCCACGATGCGGCCCTGGTCCAGGACGGCGATCCGGTCGGCGAGCTGGTCGGCCTCCTCCAGGTACTGCGTGGTGAGGAAGATGGTCACGCCGTCGGCCACGAGGTCGCGGATGATCGCCCACATGGTGCGACGGCTGCGCGGGTCCAGGCCCGTGGTCGGCTCGTCCAGGAAGATGATCTCCGGGTCGCCCACCAGGGTCATCGCCAGGTCGAGCTTGCGGCGCATGCCGCCCGAGTAGGTCGACGCCGGCTTGTGCGCCGCCTCGGTCAGCTCGAACCGCTCCAGCAGCTCCGCGACGGACCGCCCGCCGCCCCTGCGGTTGAGGTCGACCATGAGCTGCAGGTTCTCGCTCCCCGTGAGCAGCTCGTCGACGGCGGCGAACTGGCCCGTCACGCCGATCGCGGCGCGCACGGCCTTCGCCTCGGTCGCCAGGTCGTGGCCGGCGACGCGTGCGGTGCCGCCGTCGGGCCGGGTCAGGGTGGTCAGCAGGTTCACCGTCGTCGTCTTGCCGGCGCCGTTGGGGCCGAGCAGCGAGAAGATGGTGCCGGCCCGGACGTCGAGGTCGATGCCGTCGAGCACGACCTTGTCCTTGAACGTCTTGCGCAGTCCCGAGACCGCGATCGCGAGGTCGCTCATCACATGACCCCCAGCATCAGGGCGACGGTGCCGCCGGTGGCCATGAGCAGCGTGGTGCCGGCGTGCATACCGATGGACAGTCGCAGGTCCTGCTTCTTCCAGACGAACCACGGGCCGGGGAAGAAGAAGATCACGCGGGACAGGAACACCCACGGCGACCACAGGTGGTAGAGCGAGAAGAGCACGGTGCTGAGCACCGGCGCCCAGGCACCCAGGTGGGCCAGGCGCGGCATCAGGAACCCGCGGAAGTAGTACTCCTCGATCAGCGGCAGCGTGAAGCCCGTGAACGGGATGGACGCGGCCAGCGTGATGATCATGACCGTGCGGTCGTTGCCCTCCAGGTACGTGGTGGCGCTGGCGCCGACGTCGTCGAACGGGAGCCAGGTGAAGAAGGCCTCGAAGACGGCGGTGTCCAGGACGGTGAGCACCGACGACACGACGACGAACCAGGCGATGAGGCCGGCGACCATGGCGACGAGCCGGCCGCGCGGGACCGGCTTGTCCAGGTAGCCGAGCACACCCCGCAGGGAGTACCGGCCGGTGCGGTAGCGGCCGAGCCAGAGCAGGCCGAACTGGAGGGGGTAGAGCACGATGACCAGGGCGATCGCCCAGCCGAGGAACGACGGGTAGTCGATGGCCCGCACCAGCGGCTGGGCGACCAGCAGGTAGACGGCGACGATCAGGACGCCGGGCACGAGGTGCAGCGCGACGGACAGGGGCAGGGAGTGGCGCTCGGCGAGCAGCGCCTCGGCGACTCGGTTGGTGCGCGTCTCTTCGACGAAGGCCGTGGGGCCGGATATGTTCTCCATGCCCCGAATATTTGCGGGGGTCGCGGACACCGCCCTGACACGGCGCTGACACGACCCCCGGTTCGCTGTCAGCGGTATCACGTGCCCGTTTGCGCACCTCCTGGTGGTCAGTGGCAATATTTGCCCGGCCGGTCAGACCGGACACTCAGCGTTAAGGGGGCAGTTCGCGTGACGACCACGGGTGCGGGCCAGGCGGAGATCGCCCGGCTGCGCACCGCACTGGCCGGGCTGTCGGACCTGCCCCGGGGCGCCGGCACCACGGCGCGCCCGGGTTCCACGGCCGGCCGGCGGCCCGAGTGCCGCTCCACCCGCGCCTCGATCCACGACTACCTCTCCGGGCGGCTGATGCCGCACCGCCGTCGGCGCCTGGAGAGCCACCTGGACGGCTGCGCCGAGTGCATCCGCGCGTTCATCGACGTGCGCCAGGTCTCCTGGAACCGCAGCGCCCTGGACCGGCGTCTGGTCGCCGACGGCCACCGGGGCGGGCGGCACCGCCGTCCGCCCCGCCGACGTGTCAGACGTACAGGTCGCTCGGGTGACCTGTACGTCTG
>NZ_JBHVEG010000170.1:0-13522 GCF_042802395.1 Promicromonospora sp. NPDC057488 | reverse complement strand
GGCCCGGCCGAGAGATCGGCCGGGCCCGCGGTGTGTCGTGCGACGCTACGGCGTCAGGACTGGCCGCCGCCCGTCAGCGGGGACGTGAAGCGCACCGGCAGGCTGCGCGGGTAGCGCGACCACGGCGAGACCGACATCTTGATCGAGTCGTAGGCCACGGTCAGCTCCATGTCGAGGATCCTGCGCAACAGGGTGTCCACGGCGATGCGGCCGATGAGCGGGCCGATGCGGTGCGCGGGGCACGAGTGGGCCCCGGCGCCCCACGTGAGGTGGAACCGGCTGCCCAGCTCCTCCCACGGGTCGTCGGTGCGGATGGCGCGGTCGGCGTTGGCCGCCGCGACGGCGGGCACCAGGGCGTCGCCGAGCGCGATCCGACGCCCGCCCAGCTCGCAGTCCTGCCGGGCGAACCGCGGCAGCACGTGCGGCGCCGGCGGGTGCCGCCGGGAGACCTCGTCCAGCGCGTCGTCCAGGTCGAGCCGGCCCCGGCGCACGCGGGCCGCGAACGCCGGGTCGGTCAGGATCATGTGCAGGGTGCTCGCGATCCAGGCGATCTCGGCGTCGTGCCCCAGGCTGAACATCACGCCGATCGAGGCCATGACCTCGACGTCGTTCGCGTGGTTCGGGTGGTTCACCAGGGCCGTGGTCAGGTCCTCGCCGGGCTCGGCCCGGTGCGTCGCCACGAGCACCGCGAGCAGCGACTCCTGCTCCACGGCCGCCGCACGAGCCTTCTCCTTGCCCGCGTAGAGGGCCTCGGTGAGCTCGTGCATCTTGTTCCCGTCGGACAGGCTCATGCCGAACATCTCGGTCATGACCATGACGGGGACCGCCACCGCGTAGTCCTTCACCAGGTCGGCCTCGCCGCGCGGCATGAGGCGGTCGATGATCGCCTCGCACGTCACCGCCACGGTGCGGGCCAGCCGCTTCTCGTCTACGGAGCCGAGCGCGTCGTCGAGCGGGGCGCGCAGGCGGCGCTGCTGCATCCCGTCGAGGAAGTACGCGTTCTCCCGCGGGGCGAGCGCCGCGAAGACGCCGGAGTCCGCGGGCAGGGAGCGCTCCTGGACGTACCGCCAGTTGCGCGAGTTGCGCGAGAACAGCAGCTCGTTGCGCATCACGCTGCTGGCCTCGTCGTAGCCGAGCACGAGCCAGGCGGGCACGCCGGGCTCCAGGTCCATGGGCGCCACCGGGCCCCATTCGTCCCGCAGCCGCTCGTAGAGCTTGTGCGGGTCGCGCGCGGTCGTGATGTCCGACAGCTGCATCCGGTCCGGAATGTCTTCCAGGCGGCGATGCAGTCTGTTGGCCAACGTCACGCGTTGACCTTCTGGAAGACCGGGAAGGTCATCGCGTGCTCGACCAGCGTGATGAGGGTCAGGACGGCGGACTGCCGGTCCCGGGCGTCGCACTCGACGATCGGCGTCTCCGGCAGCAGGTCCAGCGCCGCTCGGACCCGCTCCAGCGGGTAGTCCGGCGAGTCCGGGAACTGGTTGACGACCACCGCGAACGGGATCTTGGTGCGCAGCTCGAGCTGGTCCAGCACCTCGAAGCTGTCCTCGAGGTGCCGGGTGTCGATCATGACCAGCGCGCCCACGGCGCCGTCCGCCAGGCCGGACCACAGGTCCCAGAACCGGCGCTGGCCCGGGGTGCCGAACAGGTACAGCGCGATGTCCTCGGTCACGGTGATGCGACCGAAGTCCATCGCGACCGTCGTCGTCTCCTTGTTCGGCTGCCCCGGGTCGATGCCCACGCTCGCCGTGGTGATGCGCTCCTCGGTGCGCAGCGGGTCGATCTCGCTGACCGCGCCGATCAGCGTCGTCTTGCCCACCCCGAACGCGCCCACGACGAGGATCTTGACCGACCGTGCGACGGTCGGTGCCAGATGCTGTCCGGGAACCGGTCGGTCAGAGCTTGCGGAGTCCATCGAGAATCTTCTCCAGGATGTCCTTGCCGGGCAGGACGTGCGCTTGGTGGTTGGAACGGATCGTCAGGTTTCCCGCGTCGACCAGGTCGGAGACCATGACCGCCACGAGACTTACGGGTAGCGCCAGGTACGCCGCCACCTCTGCCAGCGCGAGCGTGCCCTGGCACAGCTGCACGAGCTCCCGCTCCAGCCGCCCCGCCGTCGAGAGCACCGGACGGCTCTCGACGGCGCGCACGAGCGTCTCCGGTCGCAACGTGTTCCGCGACGGGTGCGCACGCCCCGAGGTGAGCACGTACGAGCGCACCGGGTGATCGCGGTACTCCTCGGTGTCCATCCCCTCGCCCCCTGTTGGTCGATCAGGTATCGGTCGAGCTGGTGGTGCCTGATACGGCCGAGCCACGGCGGGCTCGGGTACTGCTTTCCATGAAGCCTGGGCCGGTATCGGGATCAGCTGTTGATCCGGTCCGTGCCCAGCGTGCGCTCACCGATCATGAGCACCTGGGCCTGCATCTGCTGCGCAATCAGTGCCGGGTCGATCACCGTGTCCGTGATGACCGCCAGGCGGGAGCCGTCGCCGGCCCCCCGGACGAACAGGAAGCCGCCGTCGAACTCCACCATCACCTGGCGGATCGTGTCGCTGTTCCCGAACTCCCGGCTCATTCCGATCCCCAGCGCCGCTAGTCCGGCGCAAGCCGCCGCGACCTTGTCGGCCACGTCGAGCGGGGTCTGGTCGGTCCGAACCTTCATCAGCCCGTCGGAGGTGAGCACGACTACATGCCTGACCCCCCGTACACCACTGATGAGCTCGAGCATCCAGCTGTTGCCGTCGGTGCTCGTCATGCCGTCGGCCTGCGTAGTCATCGGTCCTCCGAAGTTCCGTCGGCGCCAGCCGACGGTTCGCTGCTGTCGTGTGAGTCCCCGAACCGCGCCTCGCTCGAGCTGAAGAAGGCGCCCATCCACTCGCCGGCCTCCTCGGCCGTCTGAGCGGGACCGGTGTCCTCGGTACGAGGCTCCGGCCTGGGCTCGGCCCGGTCACCGGGCGCGTCCACCTCTCCACGGCGGGACCGCCGCTGCGGGAGCGCAGCCGGCTCGGGGAACTCGTCATCCTCAGGGCGGGCTCGCCCAGGGCGTAGGGGCAGCTCGCCCGGGGCCTTCACGTGAGCACCGGCCACGGGCGTCTCCTCCTCGTCGTCGACCACGTCGCCGCGCACGCTGAGCGGCTCGACGGGTAGCACGGTCGCGGCATCGGGCGCCGCGGGGGCTGGCCACTCGTCGTCCTCGGCGGGCTTCGCCGTGGGCAGCTCGGTTGCGAGCGGCGCCTCCACGACGGCGGTCGCGGCGCGGCTGGAGGCCAGCGCGGCCACCCCGGTGGAGGGCACGTGCGCGCTCGGCAGCGTGGCGGCCGGCGTGAGCATGCCCGACGGCACCACTGCCTCGGTGAGCTCGGCCGGGATCATGACGATCGCGCGGAGGCCGCCGTACACGGACTCGGTGACGTCCACGCGGAAGCCGTGCCGGCGGGCGTAGGTACCGACCACGGCGAGGCCCGTCTGCGGGATCTCGCCCAGCTCGGTGATGCTGATCTCGCGCTTGCCGGAGGCGATGTCGCGCGCCTGCTCGAGCTGCTTGAGGTCGAGGCCCACGCCGCAGTCGTCGATCTCGACGACGGCACCACGTTGCACCTGGCGGAGGGCCACGAGCACCTGCGTGGTGGGCGGGGAGGACTGCGTGGCGTTGGACAGCAGCTCGGCCACGAGGTGGATGAGCGGCTCGACGATCCGCGCCGAGACGGCGACGCCGGGGTCACCCGACACCTCGACCCGGTGGAACGCCGTGATGCGGCTGGCGGCGCCCTTGACGACGTCGGGCAGCGGGAGCGGCTCGCTCCACTGCTGGCCCGGCCACTCGCCGCACAGGGCCGCGAGGCTCTGCGCCTGGCGGGCCTGCTGGGCCGCCGCGTGGTCGACGCGCATGGAGGTCTGCAGGATGTCCGCGTCGGTGGGGTGGCGCTGCACCATGCGCGCCGCCTCCTCCTGGATGCGGTGCGCGGCGGCCTGGACCTTGCGGCTCAGGGCGACCACGGCCACCTGGACCGCGTCGCGCCGGGCGACCCGCTCCTCCTGCACCCGGGCGAGCATGCCGGCGGCCTCGTCGAGCCTGGCCTGGGCACGGGCGTCGCCCGGCAGGTGCGGCAGCGGCGGGGCGGGCTCGCTCTCCAGGAACGCGGGCAGCTGCTCCTTGGCGAGCGCGTCGAGCGCCGCGGAAGCGGCGTCGGCGCGCTCCTCGGCCCGGCGGTAGGCGAGGACCAGGTCCTCGTGCGAGGCGAGGTCGTCCCGGGAGGACTTGGCGGCGATCATCGCGGCCACCACTGCGAGACCGACGGCGGCGATGCCGACGAGCCAGGCGGGCCACGTGGAGTCGAGGCCGGTGGCAGTGAACAGGACCGGTGCAACGAAGACGTAGGCACCCACGCCGGCGACGCACACCCAGGGCGCGACCTGGCGCAGCCTGCTGGGCGGAGGAGCAGAAGACATCGAGCTCACCGAGCCGATCCCCCTAGTAGTTGTGTCGTCAGAGTCCGGGTTGTCCCGACGGCGAATGCCGCTACCTGGACCCCGAACTCGGCTGAAGAGGGCGAACAACCCCCTGGAGTGCAGTTTCTACCACAGGGCGTCCCACACGTGGAAGGGCACGACCGTGGTGCGAAGTGCGAAAATATGTGCCAGTGAGGAATGGGGACAGACCGTGGCCGAGTAACCCCCCAAATCAGCAAAAAACGGGCACACACGGTTCAGGCGAGCGGCAAGCGGGCCCGCCGGCGGCGGACGCCGCGACCGGCCGCGTAGGGTGCTCGTCATGAGCGCCGAGCCCACCCAGACCGACACCCGAACCGCTCTCCCCGCGACCCCCCTCGACCCCGCGACGGACCCGTTCGCCTGGCTCGAGGACGTCGAGGGCGCGGACGCCCTGGACTGGGTCCGCGAGCGCAACGCGCACAGCGCGGCTGCCCTGGGCGGCGACCGGTTCACGACGATCGAGGGCGAGGTCCGCGAGGTCCTCGACTCGGACGACAAGATCCCGCACGTCTCGAAGGTCGGCGAGCACTACTACAACTTCTGGCAGGACGCCGGGCACCAGCGCGGCCTGTGGCGCCGCACCACGCTCGACTCCTACCGGACCGACGCGCCGGAGTGGGAGACCGTCCTGGACCTCGACGCGCTCGCCGAGCAGGAGGGCGAGAGCTGGGTCTGGCACGGCGCGAGCGTGCTGCGCCCGACGCCGGAGCAGCTCGCGGCGGGCGAGCCGCGGCGGCACGCGCTGGTCGACCTGTCGCCCGGCGGCTCGGACGCGGACGTCACGCGCGAGTTCGACCTGGTCACCAAGCAGTTCGTGGCGCCGGAGGCGGGCGGGTTCGTCCGGGCGGAGGCCAAGGGCGGGCTGTCGTGGGTCGACCAGGACACCGTGTACGTGGCGACGGACTTCGGCGAGGGCACCATGACGCCGTCCGGGTACGCCCGGCAGGTCAAGCTGTGGCGGCGGGGCACGCCGATGGAGGAGGCCACGCTCGTCTACGAGGGCACGGCGCAGGACATGGCCGTCGGCGCCTACCGGTCGCACACGCCCGGGTTCGAGCGCGACCTGGTGTACCGCGCGCTCCGGTTCTACGCCGAGGAGACCTTCCTGGTCACCGGTGTGGGGACAGCCCACCAGGAGCTGGTGAAGATCGACGTGCCCGACTCGGCGAACGTGAGCCTGCACCGCGAGTGGATGCTGGTGCGGCTGCGGGACGACTGGACGGTCGACGGGACCACGTACCGCGCCGGGTCGCTCCTCGCCACGCCGTTCGACGACTTCATGGCCGGCTCGCGGGACCTGACCGTGCTGTTCGAGCCGACGGCGACGACGTCGCTCGCGGGGGTCACCTGGACGCGCCACCACCTGGTGGTCAACGTGCTCGACGACGTGAAGAACCTGCTGCACGTGCTGACGCCGCCGTCGGCTCCGGTCGCCGGCGGCGCCTGGGCCCGCTCCGAGCTGCCCCTGGGCGGCGAGCTGCTCACGGTCGGGGTGGGCGCGGTGGACGTCGTCGACTCCGACGACGTCTGGGTGGTCACCACCGGGTACCTGACGCCGTCGACCCTGGGCCGGGCGACCGTGGGCGCGCAGGAGGCGCCGGAGGTGCTCAAGTCCGCGCCGTCGTACTTCGAGGCGGCGGGCCTGGAGGTGCGCCAGGAGTTCACGACGTCGGACGACGGGACCCGCGTGCCGTACTTCGTCGTGGGCCGGGCGGACCTGGTCTCGGGCGAGGCGGGTCCCGCGCCGACGCTGCTGTGGGGCTACGGCGGGTTCGAGCACGCGATCCTGCCGGGGTACTCGGGCACGATCGGGCGCGCGTGGCTGGACCGCGGCGGCGTGTACGCCGTGGCGAACATCCGCGGCGGCGGCGAGTACGGGCCGGCCTGGCACCAGGCGGCGCTGAAGGAGAACCGGCACCGCGCGTACGAGGACTTCGCCGCCGTGGCGCGCGACCTCGTGGCCCGGGGCATCACCGTCCCGGAGCGGCTGGGTATGGAGGGCCGGTCCAACGGCGGGCTGCTGGCGGGCAACATGCTGACGCAGTACCCGGAGCTGTTCGGCGCGATCATCGTGGGCGTGCCGCTGCTGGACATGAAGCGCTACTCGCACCTGCTGGCGGGCGCGTCGTGGATGGCGGAGTACGGCGACCCGGACACGGCCGACTGGGAGTTCGTGCGGACGTTCTCGCCGTACCACCTGTTCGACGCCGCCCGGCAGTACCCGCCGGTGCTGTTCACGACGTCGACCAAGGACGACCGGGTGCACCCCGGGCACGCCCGCAAGATGGCGGCGCTCATGCTGGCCGCGGGCAAGGACGTGACGTACTACGAGAACATCGAGGGCGGCCACGGCGGCGCGGCCAACAACGCGCAGGCGGCGTACATGGCGGCGACCCACTGGACGTTCCTCTGGAACCGCCTGGCGGGCTGACCCCGCTGGCTGACCCGGCAGGCTGACCTCTTCACCTTCGAGGCCCCACTTTTCTTCGCTTTGAGCTACATCAAAGTGAAGAAAAGTGGGGCCTCGAAGTGGAGTCAGGCCTCGGCCTTCTCCGCCAGGGTCTCGGCCACGCGGCCCAGGTTGGCCAGCTCCGCGCGGTGCGCGTCCACCGGGCCCAGGGCCCGGCGGGGTGCGGCCAGGAGCGTGACGTCCCCGAGGCCCGCGGCCGACAGGCCGATCCGCCGCCAGGGCTCCGCGACGAGCTGGGCCAGCTCGCCGAGCGCCGGTCCGGCGCACTGCGAGACCTGCGCCGGCGGCAGCCCCGCCCACAGCCCCGTGCCCCGCTCGACGGCCCGCGCGATCAGCTCCCAGGCCTTCTCGTTCCAACCGCCGGGGCCGACGTCGGCCAGGTCGAGGCCCAGCGCGTCCGCGCCGGCGAGCACCACGGGCGGCACGCCCACCCAGGTGCCGCCGAGGTGCACCACGGACCGGGCGCCGGCGTCGCGCACGGCGGCGAGCACCGGCTCCAGCCCGCCGACGATCCCCGGGCCGTCCACCGCCCGCAGCCGCGAGAACCCGGAGAACGTGGGCAGCACGCCCGCGTGCACCTGGCCGAGCAGCGGCTCCGCGAGCTGCACCGTGACCTCGGCGCCGGGCACCTGGGCCACGACGTCGGCAACCAGCGTGCGCAGGCCGTCGGCGAGGGCGAGCGCCAGGTCGGCGCGGGCCCCGGCGTCCGCCAGGACGCGGTCCCCGCGGGCCGACCAGAGCTGGGCCGCGAGCGTCCACGGTCCCAGCACCTCGACCGCGAGCGGCCCGGCGTGACCGTGCGCCGCGATCGCGAGCGCGCCCAGGTCCTCGCGCCAGAACGTGTCGGCCCGCCGCGCGTCGGCGCCGGGCCGGTCGGTGAGCTTCCAGCCGTGCGGACCCAGCTCGACGGGCATCTCGGTCAGCCGCGCCGCCGTCCGGCCCAGGGCGTCCGCGCCCGGGCCGCGCTGCGGCAGCTGGGTCAGGAACGGCACCGCGTCGACGCCGGTCGGCAGCTCGGCGAGCTCGCCCAGGGCGATCTGCTGGGCCTCCAGCACGTCGCGCTCGCCGCCGGGCCACGGCCCGTGCCCGCTCACAGCGGTCATCAGCTCTCCTCGTTCAGGGGCGCGGGGCCGGCGCCGGCGGTCCGGCGCCACGGCCCGCGCCGAAGGTACAGCCCCGAGGGTACGGCTCGGGTGGGCCGGGTCCGGACGACGGCGGGGCCGGGTCCGCATCAGGCCGACCGGAAGGCCGGGTCAGGCCAGGCCGGCTCAGGCCGCCGGCGCGCGCCAGGACCGGGCGACCGTGGCCTGGCCGAGCACCCAGGTGCCGCGGTAGACCACCAGGGACTGCCCCGGGGCCACGCCCCGCAACGGCGTGCCGGTCAGTGCCACCTCGAGCGAGGTGCCGTCGGCCCGCACGCGCGCCGGGACGGGCGCCCCGTGCGCCCGGACCTGCACCTCGGCGTCGAACCAGCCGCCCGCGTCGGGCACGACGACGCCGTCCGGCACCCCGCCGTCCGCCGCCGCACCGCCGTCCGCCGCATCAGGCAGCACCCCCTCGAACCACAGGGACTTCTCCCCCGCGATCCGGTCCACGCTCAGCAGCTCGGCCGGACCCACGACCACGGTGTTCGTCGAGGGCTGCACGTCCACTACGTAGCGTGCCTTGCCGTCGGCGGCGGGGCGGCCCAGGGCGAGCCCGCGCCGCTGCCCCACGGTGAAGGCGTAGGCGCCGTCGTGCTCGCCGACCACCTCGCCGTCGACGTCCACGACCTCGCCCGGGCGGGAGCCCAGGCGGTCGCGCAGGAAGCCGCGGGTGTCGCCGTCGGCCACGAAGCAAATGTCGTAGGAGTCGGGCTTGGCCGAGACCGACAGGCCGCGGCGCTCTGCCTCGGCCCGCACCTCGTCCTTGGACGCGAAGCCGCCCAGCGGGAACATCGCGCGGGCCAGGCGCTCCGGCCCGGCCACGGCCAGCACGTACGACTGGTCCTTGGCGTCGTTCGGCGAGCGGTGCAGCTCGCGCACTGTGCGCGCGCCGCCGTCCGCCCCCGGGACCTCGCGCGTGACGATCTGCGCGTAGTGGCCGGTCGCGACGGCGTCGAACCCGAGGGCCGTCGCCTTGTCGAGCAGGGCCTCGAACTTGATGTGCTCGTTGCAGCGCACGCACGGGTTGGGGGTGCGCCCGGCCTCGTACTCGGAGAGGAAGTCGGCCACGACGGTGTCCTCGAAGCGCTCGGACAGGTCCCACACGTAGTACGGGATGCCGAGCATGTCCGCGGCGCGGCGGGCGTCGCCGGCGTCCTCGATGGAGCAGCAGCCGCGCGAGCCCGACCGGAACTGGTCCCGGTTGCGCGAGAGCGCCATGTGCACCCCCACGACGTCGTGCCCGGCCTCGACCGCGAGCGCGGCAGCAACCGCGGAGTCCACGCCGCCCGACATGGCGGCCAGCACCCTCACGAGGCACCGCCCATCGCGCGGCCCGACACCAGGCCCGCGGCCTGTGCCCGCGCCACGACCTGCGGCAGGGCGGCCACGAGCCGATCGACGTCGGACTCGGTGGACGTCGCCCCGAGCGTGAAGCGCAGGGCGCCGCGGGCCTCGGCCTCGGGGACGCCCATGGCGAGCAGCACGTGCGACGGCTGCGGCACGCCGGCCTGGCACGCCGAGCCGGTGGAGGCCTGCACGCCCGCGGAGTCCAGCAGGTAGAGCAGGGAGTCGCCCTCGGCGCCGGGGAAGGTGAAGTGCGCGTTGCCGGGCAGCCGGTCGCCCGCGGCGGGCTCGGGGCCGCGCAGCACCGCGGACGGCGCGGCGTCCCGCACCCGGGCGACCAGGTCGTCGCGCAGCGCGCGCAGGCGCGCGGCGCGCTGGGGCAGGCAGTCGACGGCGTGCCGGGTGGCGACGCCGAAGGCCGCGATCGAGGCGGCGTCGAGCGTGCCGGACCGCACGCCGCGCTCCTGGCCGCCGCCGTGCAGCACGGCGTCGAGCGCGAGGTCGCGCCGGGCGAGCAGCGCGCCGACGCCGACGGGGCCGCCGAGCTTGTGGGCCGAGACGGTCATGGCGTCCACGCCGGACTCCGTGAAGTCGACCTCGGTCTGGCCGACCGCCTGGACGGCGTCGGTGTGCACGGGGATGCCGTAGGGCCGGGCCGCGCGCACGACGTCGCGGACCGGCTGGACCGTGCCGACCTCGTTGTTGGCCCACATGACGCTGATCAGCGCGGTCTCGGCGGCGTGGGCGGCGAGCTCGGCGCGCAGGGCGTCGAGGTCGAGCCGGCCCTCGGCGTCGACGGGCAGCAGCACGATCTCCGCGCCCGCGTGGCCCGCGAGCCAGAACGCGGGGTCGAGCACGGCGTGGTGCTCGACGGCGGAGACGAGCACGCGGGTGCGGCGCGTGTCCTGCGCGCGGCGTCCCCAGAAGATGCCCTTGATCGCGAGGTTGTCCGCCTCGGTCCCGCCCGAGGTGAAGATGACCTCGCTCGGCCGTGCGCCCAAGGATCCCGCCACCGTCTCGCGCGCCTCCTCGACGGCCCGGCGCGACGTGCGGCCCGCGGAGTGCAGCGACGACGCGTTGCCGGTGCGCTGCGCCTCGGCGACGTACGCCGCGAGCGCCGCCGCCGACATGGGCGTGGTCGCGGCGTGGTCGAGGTACGCGCCTTCGGGCTCGCGGGGCTGCTCACCGTGGGCGCCGCTCGCCGTCAGGGGCGTGCGCGCCGGGTCAGGGGGCGGAGTGGTCACGATCATCAAGCATACGAACGCTTCGGGGGCGGGAACGCTTCCCGCGGTGTGAGCCGCGCTATGCCCGCCCCCGCCCCACCCCCTGAACGGGGCCCCGCTCACTCCCTGGGGAACACGTGGCTCAGGTCGGTCTCCCACTGCTCCAGGGCGCCGGCGGGCAGCTGCCAGACGTACTCGTTCTTGAGCTTGCCGCTGTCCGTGGCGAACGGTCCGGTGCGGTGGGCGTAGAAGGCGATGGTGGGCAGCGTGCCGTCGGGGGCGGTGCGCACGCCGTTGTTGAAGTCGCCGTTGCGCCGCCGCAGCTCGGTGATGACGAAGGCGCGGTACCGGTCCTGCTCCAGCGTGCCGTCCTGCGTCGCGGCGGCACTGAGCTGGAGCGCGATGTGCAGCTGGCGGTCGCCGTGGTCGTCCTCGTAGCTGATCAGGCGGTGGTTCTCGACCGCCTCGAGGAGCTCGGGGTCGCTGTGCACCACGTCGCGCAGGGCGTCGGGGCCGATGACGGCGCCGTTGTAGTCGACGGACAGGTCGGACCGGCCGTAGTGGAACAGCAGGGGCAGGTCGAGGAACTTCTCGGCGACGACCTCGTGGTGGCCGAGCTCCTTGAGCACGGGCAGCACGTCGCGCACGCGCAGCACGTGGCCCCGGTCGTGGATGTTGTACCGGACGCGGGGGTTGATGTTCCGGTCGCGGGCGATCGTGACGACGAGCTCGCCGGCGTCGTTGGTCTCCACGAGGTAGTCGAACGGGTTGAACTGGAAGATCATCGGGAGCACGCCGTACTCGCCGGTCCGGGTCAGCCGCTCGGACAGCCGCGGGTCGGCGGCGATGGCGCGGCGCAGCGCGACGGTGAAGTCGGTCTCGATGCTGAGGTTGATCTCCAGGTCGCTGGCCCCGTACGAGCCGAACACGCTGTGGGCGTACTTGAGGATGTGCGAGCGCATGTTCTCGCTGATGCCCTCGCCGCCGAACGCGGCCACGATGTCGTAGGCGGCCCAGTCCAGCCGGTCGTCCTCGAACAGGGACTTCAGGAACGGCGGGTAGCTCGTGATGATGTACGTGTAGTCGGTCCCGAACTCCTGCATCGTGGCGATGATCTTGTCCTTGTCGGGCCCGCAGGACTTGATCATCGTGACCTCGGTGAGCGAGGACGTGACGTTCATGCCGGTTGCCCAGGCCCCCAGCGAGAACGCGTTCAGCACGAACGGCTTCTTGCGCAGGGACGACGCCGTCCGCGCGAAGCCCACCTGGAGCAGCTGGCGGGTCGCGGCGCGCTCCTCGCGGCCGCGCACCCAGCTCGTGGGGGTGCCGGAGCTGCCGGAGGACTCGTCGACGACGACGCCGCGCCGCGGCAGGGTGCCGCCGATGCAGCGCTCGGGGATGCTCCACCGCTTGACGTAGGACTCCTTGTCCATCTCCGGGATGCCCCGGAACGTCTCGGCCAGCGAGCCCGTGCGGCGCAGCCTGCTGTCGCGGCCGTGCTCGGCGAGGAACGCGCGGTAGGCGGGCACCTCGCGCGCCGCGAGGTCGAACGTGCGCCAGGCCCGCAGCCGGCCGAGCCACCAGCGCAGCGGCTCGATGCCCGGCCCGAGCAGCACCTTGTGCGTGTGCACGCTGTGGGTCAGGGGGCGCACCACGGCGTCCACCAGGGCCACGAGGGTGAAGGCGAGGACTCGTCTCATCGGTCGGCTCCCAGCAGCATCGAGGCGGCCGGACGGCGGTGCGCCACCGGCGGGGTCTTGCTGTACCCGAACCGGAACAGCATCCAGGCCATGCGGTCGCCGCTCTCGTCGGCGGAGATCTCCCGCGCGAAGGCCTCGTGCGAGCCGGGGTTGGTGATCACGGTCCCGAACGGGTGCAGCCGCACGCCGTGGGCGGTGAGCTCGAGCCACAGACGCATGAAGGTGCGGCCCGCCTCGATGTGGTCGGCCGGCCGCGCGAACGGGCCCTCCAGCCAGCCGAGCTGCCGCACCCCGCGCATCGTGTTCAGGTACATCGCGCGGATGGCGCCGCCGATCACCGGCGCGTCCCACAGGCCGCGGTGGCTCATGGCGAACCGGAGCAGGCCGCCGGGCATGAGCATTGCCTCGGCGCTCAGGCCGTCGCCCCGCTCCCGGGCGTCGTCCTTGCTGAACCGCAGCCAGGTCATGATCTCCTCGTACACCGCGTCGTTGCGCAGGTCGGAGAACAGCGTCGCCTGGTTGATGTGCACCAGCCGGCGCACGACGGCGCGGTCGGCGGTCGTGCGGAACGTGTGGCCGGCGGTGTGTGCGACGTCGGCGGCGGCGGCCACGACGTCGTCGGGCACCAGGCGGGCGTCGTAGGGGCGGCGCGACGTCTGACGGGACCGGAAGAGCTCCAGCCGCGCGCGGGCGTCGTCCGACACCGGGCGCGGGACGAGCCGTACGGTGCCCAGGCTGTGCAGCCGGCCCGTGCCGGAGAAGTCCATCTCGCCGTCGTCGATGCTCTCCTCGACGCCGTACCCGAGCCCCTCGGCTACGGTGCGCAGCGACTCCAGGAAGACGCCGGCACAGACGTGCCCGAACGGGATGCCGAACGACTCCGCGGGCAGCCCGAGGTCGAGGTCGTAGTAGAGCTCGGCGGTGGACTCGTCCACCGGCCGGAGCTTGATGGGCTGGGAGTTGTGCGGGGACGGGTAGTGCCGGGCGTCCTCGACGATGCTCGGCCACGGCTCGGTGTGCGACACGAGCGCAACCTAGCGCGAGCCACCGACATGCCGACCCTAAAGATGTAAAAGCGTTATGCATGGAAAAGCCGGGTACGGGGTCGTCGGTCGAGCTTGTCGAGTCCTCAGCGGGTCTCGACAAGCT